>NZ_JAKSDZ010000024.1 GCF_023509475.1 Aestuariirhabdus haliotis
AAATCTTTGGCTTGGTGCAAGGCGGTCTGAACAACGAAGGTGATGACACGCTGGCGGGCACTGAGTTTGCAGACAACCTGTACGGTGGTGTTGGTAACGACACGCTCAATGGTGCTAACGGATCGGATACGATCTATGGTGGCCAGGGCAATGATGTTCTTATTGGTGGTGCCGGTAACGATACCTTCCTGTTCACTAATGGTGATGGTCAGGATACTCTAGCTAAGGAAATTGTTAGTAATGCTGGCTCTGACCAACTGGTATTTACCGGGGATATCACAGCCGACGATCTATGGTTTAGCCTGCAAGGCGAAAATCTGCTGATCAATGTGTTGGGTGGTACCGATCAGGTTACCGTCGATGGCTGGACGAGCGGAAACGATAGCCTGACGTCGATCGTGGACAGCGACGGCGCCGTATTGCAAAGCTCTCAGGTATTGCAGCTGGTGAACGCTATGGCAGCCTTTGATGTTTCGGGTGCCGGTGAGCTAACCATTACACCAGAAGACCGCCAACAGGTGGATACGGTGATTGCCGCTAGTTGGAGTTAATTGCGCGGTTGAAAAAACGCCAAGGACGATAGCGCCTTGGCGTTTTTTGAAAAAGCCTCGATTCACAACGTCGTAAAATCCCGAAGCTGCTCGGAGTAGATCATCGCCAGGGCGATCAGGGGCGGCAAAAAATAAAAATAACAGAGCATCGAGATGCGAATTTTCGGGTTGGCTGTTTTCAGCCCCATCAGATAATCGACCACCAGAGTGCCCTTTACGCCGATAATGATAGAGACCCCAATAACAATCCAGACGTTGGGATCCACCGTTTCCATGGCGATGGATGTGGCCAGGGTCAGGGTTATTAATACCAGCCAGATTTTCTTTAATTTGGAGTTATTAACCATGGGCCTATCTAAATACGTAAAGCAGTGGAAAGATAATAATCCAGACAAGGTCGATCATATGCCAATAGCTGGCGCCCGATTCCAGGCCGCCATGATCCTCTTTTGAATAATGGCCTAAGTGAGTATTTACGCACACCCAACCGATCACCATCATGCCCATGATGACATGCAAAAAGTGATTAAAAGTCAGGTAGTAGTAGAGGCTGTAATAGATATCGGTACGCAGGCTGAGCCCGGCCAGATCGTTCCAGTAGTATTCCCAGAACTTGACCAGGCTGTACGCCACCCCCATGCCCAGAGTGCCATACAGCCATCGCAGGCAAGCCTGCCGGTTGCCCTGCTTGATGGCCGAGACAGCTCTGGCGACGCAGTAGCTACTGGTGATAAGGATCAGTGTATTGAGTGCACCGGCAATGGTATTTAGCCGTGTCGGGCCTTCGTGAAACAGATCCGGGTTGTGTGCTCTGGCTACCAGAAAGACCAGGAAGAATAACGCGAATTCGGTTAATTCAACCCAGATAAGAACCCATGCCCCCACACTACCTGGCGTGTTTTTATCTTCGCCGTGGGCATCGATCTTTACTTGATAGCTCATTGCGTAATCATCTAGAAATAGCTGTCCACTAAACGTTCGATGGCGGTAATGGTGGTTGTTTCATCGGTTAAGGGCTGCACCAGACAGGCGGTGCAAGCCTCCCGGGCCGATAAACCTGAACATATCATCTTGGCAGCATAGATCAAAAGTCGAGTGGATGCGGCCTCTTCCAGGTCATGATCTTTCAGTCGCCTCAAATCGTTGCCCAAAGATACCAGCTGCTGGGCGGTTTGTTTGTCCACGCCGGATTCCTGACAAACGATCACTACTTCCAGATCGGGGTCGGGGTATTCGAAGCTCAGGGCGACAAAGCGTTGACGGGTACTGGGTTTAAGACCCTTCATGAGGTTTTGGTAACCGGGGTTGTAGGAGATCACCAGCATAAAGTCTGGGTGTGCCTGAATCAGTTCCCCGGTACGTTCAATGGGTAGCACACGGCGGTGATCCGACAACGGGTGCAGCACAACGGTAGTGTCTTTGCGGGCTTCGACCACTTCGTCGAGATAGCAAATGCCACCTTCGCGTACCGCCCGGGTCAGGGGGCCATCTTGCCAATAGGTGCCGTCGGGTCCGATCAGGTGACGCCCGACCAGGTCGGAGGCGGTCAGGTCATCGTGGCAAGCAACCACATGAATGGGGCGTTTTAGTTTTTCCGCCATGTATTCGACAAAGCGGGTTTTTCCGCAGCCGGTCGGTCCCTTTAACAGCACGGGCAGATGGTTGTCGGCGGCACTGGAAAAAATATCGATTTCTCGGCCTTGGGGTAAGTAATGAATCTCGTTAGACATAATGGGTTCTCACAAGCTTCAGGCGCTGGCGCCGGTAAGGTTTAAATAAAGTTGCGGCAGTAATAAGGGGAGGCGATCGACATCGTTGACGATGGCAAAACCCTGATCACCAAACAGGTAGGGCAAATAATCATTACCCTGGGCATCGATGGTGACGCAGAATGGCTGTAAGCCCTGTTGTTTGGCTTCCAGTATGGCGCGCCGGGTATCTTCGATACCGTAACGACCTTCGTAGCGGTCGATGTCGTTGGGCTTGCCATCGGAAAGAATCAGTAACAACCGTTGTTGCGATTTCTGGGTCTTCAATATTTCACTCGACTGGCGAATGGCGGCGCCCATGCGAGTGTAGAATCCGGGTTTGACGGCGAGCAGTCGGCCTCGGGCTTCATCGCTGTAGGGTTCAGAAAAGTTCTTTAATAACTGGTAGCGAACCTGTTTGTTTTTAACCGAGGAGAAACCGTAAATGGCAAAGGGGTCGCCGGTGCCGGACAGGGCTTCGGCAAACAGCACCATGGTGTCGCGGATAACATCGATCACCCGCTGATCCTGGTTAAGGGCCGCATCGGTCGACATCGATAGATCCGACAGAAGCAGGCAGGACAGTTCGCGCTGCGGGTTGTTACGGTTAAGATAAAAGTTTTCCTGATCGGCGGTTTTTTGCGGCTGGGTTTTCAGCTCCAGCCAGCTGTCCATATCTATTTCATCGCCAAAGGGTTGGCGACGTTGCCAGCTGCGTTGTGGGCGTAGCTGGGCGAAACGGTTTTTGAGGTTTCTGGCCTGGGAGAGCAGATGGGGAGGGATTGGCTCGGGCATAACATCGTCGGCCAACATGGGCTGCAGCAGGCAGTAATCCTCAATCAGGGATTGCTTGCGGTAGTCCCATTCGGGAAGTTTGATACCCTCACCCAGCGGCAGATCGTCCTCTTGAGGAGCGGGAAGGTCCAGGTCGAATTTGATCCGTGCGGCACCGGCTCGGCGCTGGCGAGATAAACTGATGATATCCAGATCGTCGGCGGCGGAAGCCAGATCTTCGTCCAGGTTTTCCTCCTGGCAGCGATCCAGTTCCACCTGCTCGGCCCAGCTGAACAGGCATTCCAGCTTGAACACCAGGAGACCATCGGTCTTCTTGGCGTCGTCGATTCGTTGCGCTTGTTTGCGGTCGCCGCTGAGGTTCTCCTCGGCGCGGGAACCATCGCCCATATCCTCCAGATCGTCCTCGCTGGCGACCTCAACACCGCGCAAGGGGGCAGGGTAAATCCACAGGGGGACGGGAAGTGGGTCGCCCTTGGCTTCGGTCATGTTGGCTACAGTGCCAGGGTTGAGCAGAGCTTGTTGAATGCAGATTTCACGTTCGCGTTCAGGCCCTATTAATGTTTCCAGATCGGGGCGGGTTGCGATGGTGGCGATGACCAGTTGCTTGTATTGCTTGACCAGTCCTGGCCGACGTTCCAGCAGTTCCCGGGTGGCCCGTTGATTATCGGCAAACCAGTGTTTGACCCGTGGCATTTGGGCCGCCAGTGCAGTCAGCCAGAAAAAAAGAGACGTATTGAGTGACGGATCGGGGAAACAGCTCAGGCTGGAGGGCAGGCGTAAGCTGCGGTCATCCTGCCAGCTCACCATAAATCTTCGGTGGCTGCCTGCCATGCGTTGAGTGAGACCACGACGAATATTGAGCACTCTGGGATCGGCACCCTCGACACCCTTGCCTGGGTCGCCGCCCAAGGCACGAAACCAGGTGGCCAGTTCCATGTTCAATGACGCCATGTCTACCCGAGCATCAACATAATCGCTGGATGCTTGACGGGAAATCATTTTGTGCCAGACCCCGCCGATAAACTCTTCCATGGAATCTCCTGGGTCGAAAACGGTTGGCGCTACGGATGCGTCGTGTTGATTGTTGTTGTGAATAAATGCGCTTTCTCTTCAGGAGTTCCCCGATCTTGATGGGGGTTATCCAAATGCTGGGAAAGCGCAGTAGAACCTGATTGAGGAGGGGGTGAGCCCCTCCTCAATCGTGGGCTTTGCTGATTGCCAGCGGCCCTTAGCTTGCAGTAGCGGCTTCGGGTTCCTCGCCGCCAACAAAGAAGCTCCAGAAGTAGACCACCAAACCAACCAGGAAGGCGGCACCGGCCAACAGACGAACCCAGTAGATAGGAACGATTTTGGCCTGTGTATCCATAAAGCCCAGCGCTTCGGCATCGCCTGGCAAACGCTGCAAGGCAATCTGGTAAGCACCGGCAACGGTCAGCGCAATGGTGATCACGATCATGCTGATGCACATGATCCAGAAGCCCATGGATTCCACTTTTTGTGCGTTCAGGGAGTTACCCTGCAAGCGTCCGCGCATAATCGGCATGGAGTAGGAGATGATGGTCAGGATAATCATCACATAGGCACCGAAGAATGCGAGGTGGCCGTGAGCCGCGGTGATCTGCGAACCGTGGGTAAAGTAGTTAACCGGAGCCAGGGTGTGCAGGAAGCCCCAGACACCAGCGCCCAGGAAGGCCATGACAGAAGTACCCAATGCCCAGGTAGTGGCGATCTTGTTGTGATGCTCGTAGCGGCGCTGACGCACCATACGGAAGGCAAACAGGACCATCATAAAGAAGGGCAGGGGTTCGAGTGCAGAGAAGATAGAGCCCAACCACAACCAGTATTCGCTGGGGCCAATCCAGAAGTAGTGGTGACCCATACCAACCAGACCGGTGATCAGCGCCATGGCGATAATAACGTAGAGCCATTTCTCGATAACTTCACGGTCCACGCCGGTCACCTTGATCAGGGTAAAGGCCAGGATGGCACCCATGATCAGTTCCCATACGCCTTCAACCCACAGGTGAACGACCCACCACCAGAAGAACTTATCCAGCACCAGGTTGCTTGGGTTATAGAACGAGAACAGCCAGAACACAGCCAGACCGATCAGACCGGTAATCAGGACCATGTTGATGACGGTTTTACGACCCTTCAGCACGGTCATGCCCAGGTTGAAAATAAATCCGAGCACCACTATGGCAATACCGATTTTGGTTATCGTCGGCTGTTCGAGGAATTCTCGACCCATGGTCGGCCACAGATGGTTATAGGTCAGCTCCGCCAGCTTGGCGTAAGGCACCAGCAGGTAGCCAAGAATGGTGGCGACACCGGCACCGGCGAAAACCCAGAACAGGACTTTAGCCAGCAAGGGGCTGTAAAGCTCTGTGTCTGATTCTTCGGGCACCAGATAGTAGGACGCACCCATAAAACCAAACAGTAGCCAGACTATCAGCAGGTTGGTGTGAACCATACGCGCCACATTGAAGGGCAGGTAAGGGAACATAAAGTCCCCGACGATGTACTGTAATCCCATGATCAGGCCGAACAGGATCTGTCCGGCAAACAATATCAGGGCGAAAATAAAATAGGGTTTCGCCACCGCTTGTGATTCAAATTTCATAAACTTTCCCCTTTACAGAATCCGGCCGATCCATGATCAAGTAGAACTGCTGGCCAGTATGCTGTGTTTCCTGTGTTAAATGCCCCAAGCGTTATTAGCCCTGTTTGTTAGGCGGCCAGTTGTTATCGTTGATGCGAGAGGTCCAGATCAGGAAGTCCGCTACGTTGTTGACCTCTTCCGGGGTCAGGTTGAACTGGGGCATCTTGCGGCGACCTTCAATCGGCAGTGGCTGAATCGCCATCCATCCTTGCAGGTACTGCTTGAAGGTTTCTTCGCTGCCATTACCGTAGCGGTCATAGACGTTGGCAAGCTCGGGCGCGAAGTAGGCGCCTTCACCCATCAGACTGTGGCAACCGACACAGTTGTTGCTTTCCCAGATCTCTTTGCCTTGGGCAACCGACTCCGTGATATTTTCGCGGTGGTCACGCTCGGGTAAAATCAGCATGGTGTCGAACGTCAACCCCAGCAGCAGCAAAAAGGTAAAAATACCGCCCCCGTAGTAGATGTTTCTGGCCATGCCCTTGTTAAAGTGTTCAGCCATCATTGGCTCCTTTTTCGTGTATGGACAAATGGGTATTACAGTTATTCAGTGAACATCTATCAGGTGGATCGGCGGAGAGTCGTAAAGGCTGGAAGGCCTCGGGTAGCTGATATCACCTTAAAAACATTCGCATCGTTGGTCACTGGAATAATACAAACATCGTGCCAAGTGACGGGGTCTCGCTTTTCCTAGGCTTCAGGGTGCTTGTTATCGTTATGACAACTGTTACTATGTTGTCTTACCAACAACACCGTTATCGATATGACAACACCTGCCTTCTTCGACAGCCTGATCTCAATAGTAGCAGACCTATCCACGGACCTACCGGCGGAGCGGCGTTATCAACAGTTATTGAACGCCATCCTGACGATCTTCCCCTGTGATGCGGCGGCGTTGTTGCGCCTGGAGGGGGGGCATTTAAGGCCGTTGGCGATCAAGGGTCTCAGCGATGACACCATGGGGCGTCGCTTCGAAGTGGATGAGCACCCGCGCCTGGCGCAGTTATTGAGCTCGCGAGAGCCGGTGCGTTTTGCGGCAGATTCGGACCTGCCGGACCCCTACGATGGTTTGGTTGAGGATGGTGAAAGTCATCTGCATGTTCATGACTGTATGGGGGTTTCGTTGCGCATCGACGATAAACCCTGGGGGGCCCTGACGCTGGATGCCATGCAAACCGGCACCTTTGATCATATCGATCCGGTTGAGTTGCGTACCTTTGTCAGCCTGGCAGAAGCTACGGTCAAGGCCGCCGAACGTATTGATGCCCTGTCGGCTCGCATCGAACGGGCCCAATGGGTGACCCGGGCGCTGCAGGAAGATGGTCATATAGAAATTGTAGGTACCAGCACCGCCATGACCCACCTCAAGCAGGAAATCGAGATCGTTGCGCAGTCCCATTTGACGGTGCTGGTACTCGGTGAAACCGGGGTTGGTAAAGAGCTGGTGGCGCGTCGAGTGCACCAGCGTTCCCCTCGCAGTGAACGCCCCCTGGTGTATGTAAACTGTGCCGCCCTACCGGAGAATATCGCCGAGAGTGAACTCTTTGGGCATACCAAAGGCGCCTTTACCGGGGCGGTGAGCGATCGGGCGGGAAAATTTGAGATCGCCGACGGCGGCACGCTGTTTCTCGACGAGGTGGGTGAGCTGCCCCTGGCTGTTCAGGCCAAGTTGCTGCGGGCGATACAAAGCGGCGATATACAGCGTGTTGGTAGTGATCGGGCGATCCAGGCCGATGTGCGAATTGTGGCAGCGACCAATCGGGATTTGCAGCAAGAGGTATCTCAGGGGCGATTTCGTGCCGACCTGTACCACCGCCTGAGTGTCTACCCTATTCAGGTACCGCCACTGCGAGAGCGGGGCAACGATATTTTGTTGTTGTCAGGTTATTTGCTGGAGGCTAACCAGCGGCGTTTGGGCGTGCAGGGATTGCGTCTGTCCGTTGAGGCAAAACGTGCCCTGCAACAGTACGGTTGGCCTGGCAATGTACGCGAACTGGAGCATATGTTGAGTCGAGCGGCTCTGAAAGCGATAGCGGAGCAGGGGGGAGGCGGTCGAGCGGTGGTGCTGGGAACCTCTCACCTTGATCTCGAAGGAGGTGGTCTGTCCGCGGTCGAGTCGAGTACGCCACCGGTGGTTCCTGATAGTAAGCTGGCAGTTGACCCCGGGCAGGGAGTCGATTTGAAAACCGCCGTGGATGGCTATCAGCGAACCTTGATTGAAGCCTCACTGGACCGTCATCAGGGTAATCAGGCGGCGGCGGCCAAAGAGTTGGGGGTCAATCGCAGTAATTTTCATCGGCTGCTGAAGCGATTGGAGATTCGTTAGCATTATCGGGTAGCTGAAGTTTGGTGTTCAGAGGTTGTTCAATGCAGATCTGTTCGGAGAATTGTTGCTCTGCGAGGTTAATTGGACCCTTACAAAAAAGGCCCGACATCGCTGTCGGGCCTTTTTTGTGTTGGCCTGGGCAATCAGTGAGGTGGCATTGCCGATTGCCTCAAGCGGCAGGCTAGGCGTTACCACCCAGCAGCTTGTTCAGGGTTGGGCTCGGACGCATGGCTTCACTCACCTTGGCCGCGTCGGGCTGGAAGTACCCCCCCATATCGACCTGATGACCCTGAGACGCGTTCAGCTCGTCGATAATCTTCTGTTCGTTATCGCTGAGCTCTTTCGCCAGTTCGCTGAAGGCAGATTTCAGTTCGGCATTGTCGTTCTGCTCGGCCAGCGCCTGCGCCCAATAGAGCGCCAGATAGAAATGGCTGCCGCGATTATCCAGCTCGCCCACGGTGCGAGAAGGCGACTTGCCAGTTTCCAGCAATTTACCGGTCGCCTGGTCGAGAGTCTGGGCCAGAACCTGGGCCTTGTTGTTATCGTCCTTGCTGGCCAGATCCTCCAGGGAGACGGCAATGGCCAGGAATTCGCCCAGAGAGTCCCAGCGCAGGTGATCTTCCTCGACAAACTGTTGCACGTGCTTGGGCGCGGAGCCACCGGCACCGGTTTCGAACAAGCCGCCGCCCGCCATCAGGGGCACGATCGACAGCATCTTGGCACTGGTACCGAGTTCGAGGATGGGGAACAGGTCGGTCAGATAGTCTCGCAATACGTTGCCGGTGACCGCAATGGTATCGAGCCCGCGCTTGAGACGTTCCATGGTGTAACGGATGGCGCGATCAGGGTTAAGGATGTGAATCTTGAGGCCGCTGGTGTCGTGGTCTTGCAGGTATTTCTCGACCTTCTTGATCATCTGGGCGTCGTGGCCACGATGTTCGTCGAGCCAGAAGAGGGCGGGCATGCCGCTGGCGCGAGCACGGTCCACAGCCAGTTTGACCCAGTTCTGGATCGGCGCGTCCTTGGCCTGGAACATACGCCAGACGTCTCCCGCTTCTACATTTTCGTGCTGAAGCAGGACGGTGCCATCGCTGGCCACGATGCGCATGGTGCCATCGGCAGGGGCTTCGAATGTTTTGTCGTGGGAGCCGTACTCTTCCGCTTTCTGGGCCATCAAACCGACGTTGGGCACGGTACCCATAACGGTGGGATCGAAGGCGTCGTGGTGTTTGCAGAAGTTGATCATCTCCTGGTAGATAGTGGCGTAGCAGCTATCCGGGATGACCGCTTTGGTGTCCAGCAGTTTGCCGTGGGCGCTCCACATCTTGCCGCCGTTACGGATCATGGCGGGCATGGAGGCGTCGACGATGATGTCGCTGGGCACGTGCAGGTTGGTAATGCCCTTGTCGGAATCCACCATCGCCAGCTCGGGACGATTCTCATAACACATGCGGAAGTCGCGTTCGATCTCGGCACGTTTGGAATAGGGCAGGCTATCGATTTTGTAGAGTACGCTGCCGACGCCATCGTTGGGGTTAACGCCCAGCTTGGCCAGGGTGTCTGCGTGTTTTTCAAACGCGTCCTTGAAGTAGACTGTTACGGCGTGGCCGAACACGATAGGGTCGGAGACCTTCATCATGGTGGCTTTCAGGTGCAGGGAGAACAGCAAGCCGGCGTTGCGGGCGCCTTCCATCTCTTCGTCGAGGAACTTGCGCAACTTGCGAGTGCTCATAAACTGGGCGCTGATGATTTCGGCGTCCTGTACCGGCACCTCTTTCAGTGCGGTAACCTTGCCGTCTTTCTCGACCAGCTCGATGCGGACGGTGTCGGCTTTGTCCATGGTGGTGGAGATATCGCTGGAGTAGAAATCACCGTCACGCATATGGGCCACGTGAGTGCGACTGGCCTGGCTCCATTTGCCCATGGAATGGGGATTCTTGCGAGCGTATTGCTTGACGGCAGCCGGGGCGCGACGATCGGAGTTGCCTTCACGCAGTACCGGGTTTACGGCACTGCCCAATACCTTGGCGTACTTGGCCTGAATGGCCTCTTCCTCGGCATTGGCGGGAGATTCGGGGTAGTCCGGAATCTTGTAGCCGTGGCCTTGCAACTCTTTGATCGCCGCCAGTAGCTGGGGGATCGAGGCGCTGATGTTAGGCAGTTTGATGATATTGGCGGAAGGATCCTGGGTCAGTTCGCCGAGCTCGTTCAGGGCATCGGGTACCTTTTGGCTATCGTCCAGGTAGTCGGGGAAATTGGCCAGGATACGGGCTGCCAGTGAGATATCGCTGGTCTCGACGTTGATGCCGGCGGCGGCGGTGAAGGTATTGACGATAGGGAGCAGGGAATACGTGGCCAGTGCCGGAGCTTCATCTGTGAGGGTGTAGATAATCGTCGATTTTTTTTCTGTCATTGTGTTCCCTACCTTACTGTCTGGATGGCCATCAAGAGGCTGTCGGCCATGTGTCATGAAATCTGTTGAGCTGCCTGAGCCCTGGCGCGAATTGTACCAGAGTTAACAGCGGCAATTGCTGCCAGGTGACAGGCGCTCGGGCCGACTCCTGAAAGCGAAATCTTAAAAATAGGCCTTACCAAGGCTGTGACTAATGCCCAGGCGCTACTGAAATCGGCATTGTTTTGTTACTGCGTTTTGCAACAGGGTTGCCCAATCTACTGGAGTAACTCTGTGGCTGGCTGGATCGCAAGGCGGCTGGCCCAGAGCAAGAGTCTGCAGACTCCAGCCTGTTTGGCCTGGTATTAGCCAGAGCCATTTTACTCTGTCCGACTTGCGCGATTGCTGCGCCTGACATCTTACCGGGCACTATGAGCGAGGCTTGTTCACAACCCCAGCTGTGTGTGCCAGCTCTCGTCCGGACCCTGCATATTGTGCCGTTAGTCGATGGCTGGCATCAAGGGCAGGGATGAGAATAGATGCGATTCCCCCTCCCACCCTCAGTCTTTCGAAGGTGCGAGAGGCTACAAATTGTACGTCCAAATCAGTCAGATCGTTTATACGACAATGGTACAAGGCCGATGTTACGGGCTTGTTGCAGCCGAGGGTTGACGATAATCCGGCGAAGGTCTGGTCTGACCAGTGCGGGAAATCTCAGCCTCTGATTTGCTGTCGGGTCGATGAGTGTGATCTGTGACGCTCTTCTGCTCACCTTATGCGTGTTAGCATCGCTGCTGTTTTGCCCGTTGGTCTTTTCGGTCGGTATGTTATGTCGCTAAATAAAAAAATATGTCAGTGGATGTTGTTATTGTTGATGGGGTTTGGGTCGCCGGTCTTCGCTGTAGGCTTGGGTGAGTTGGAAACCGAAGCCCTGCTCGGCCAGGTGTTCAAGGGGCAGATTCCTATTCACCTTGGCAATGCCAATGTAAATCAGGACGAATTGAAAGCGTCACTGGTGCGCCTTGCGGATCAGGCTGCACGAGGCAATAGTCACTATCGTTATAAGGTGGACGTGGTCAAGCAAGCCGATCGCCATTACCACATCCAGATTACGTCGCAGCGACCGATTGCCGAGCCTTACCTTGACTTACGGGTGCAGCTCAGTTGGCCGGGTGGTTTGTTGACCCGTGATTACACGGTGTTGATGGATTGAAATGACAGGTATGACTGCTTAGCTCAGAGTACATCAGAGGTGCCCGAAACAAAGTGAGTGCTTGATCTTGTGATAGCGCAGGGCGAGTGACAGGCAATGTTTCAGTTCCTCGACGGGTAAGGTGTCTGAGATATCGAAAACAATGGCTCGATTGTCTTCATAATCAAACCGGTTGCCATAGAGTTCCCGAAAGGTGCTAATCAGGCGTGTCTGACAGTGAAAAAGCAGGCGGTATTGTCTGGGGCGCTTTGATTTCCAGCCTATTCGAATGCTTGTACCACCCTGACAACGATAGCTGGGTTCACCCCATTTCAATGACTCTTCCAACGTCCCCAGGTTCTGTTCTTTGGCCAGCGTGAAAATAATCGTACGCAGCTCTATCAGCTGATGCCTGATAGGGTCAGGATAGCTTGCGAATACTTGGATAACGCTGGCGTTCATAAAAGATTATCCTTAACGCGCCACGATGCTTGATACTCATTCGACATCAAGTACCCTGTAATGCTCGGCATTATGGGGTGTTTTCAATCAGGGCTTGAATCTGATTACGGCCGGATTCCTTGGCCTTATAAAGTGCCTGATCGGTTAATTCGAATAATGATTTTTGTTTTTGCACTCTGCTCGGAATAATGCTGGAGACACCAATACTGACCGTGACATGTAGCACCTCCTCAGCCAGTCGAAATGGAGTTACGACCACTTGCTGACGGATACGTTCCGCTACCACACAGGCTCCCTGGTTATCGGTATCGGGTAATAAGAGGACAAACTCTTCTCCGCCAAAACGGGCCACCATATCTTGCGGGCGTGAGAGCTGGGATTGAATGGTTTCTGCAATCATCACCAGGCAGTCATCACCTACGGCGTGACCATGGTTATCGTTGAAATCTTTAAAATGATCAATGTCCAGTAGCAGCATCGCCAGTGGTTGCTGGTGGCGATAAGCCGCAGTGTAATATTGCTGAAAGACCTCATCGAAATGACGACGGTTTTTTAGCCCGGTCAAGGCATCGGTTGCACTGAGTTCGAGTAGCTGTTTATTAAGATCAGCCAGTTCTCGGGTTCGTTCTTCAACTCGTTGTTCCAGTAAGGTGTTGGCTTCGCGCTGAACCTTCAGCATTTGTTCCTGTGAGGCGCGAGCTTCACGTTCCTTTTCCAGAGATTCTTGCTGGGCAGCAAAGGTTTTCAATTTTTCTCGGTTAAGTCGGTCTGCCAGTGCTATCGACAATAAGATGATTTCCAGTGCCGAACCAATTTGGGTGGCGTTTTCGGTAAAAATATTTTGCGGCAAAATAGTAAATTTGTTGAGCGATAAAACAATGCCTCCCGACAGCATAGAGATCCAGGCAAGGATAAAATATCGTGCTGATCTATCGCCACTCAACACCCTGGCGCCTGCCAGTATTAGTAGGCTTGAGCAAAAGATAATCGACAAAATGATGGTGGGTCGAATTAACACGGCGTAATCGACAAAAATAGAAATGAGCATAAGTCCCAGGGCGATAGCGACCAGGCTCGATAGATAGCGATAAGTCCATTTGTCATCGACGCGGGAAACAGACAGAAATTTCATCGCGAAGGTAATACCCGAGGCAACGGTGCCACCAAGGGCAAACACCATCGCACGATCATTCCAGGTCGTTGCATAGGGCCAGAGATATTGAAAGCTGAATCCGTTAATGCTGGCGATAAACATGGGGAGGCTAATGATAAAAGCAACGTAATACAGATAGACGCTTTCTTGCACTGCCCGGTATACGAACAGGCTGTAGAGCACCATCACCAGTGTAATACCGAAATAAATACCATGAAAAATGGTTCTTGATTGCGATACCGGATAATACTCCTGAGGATCCCAGATGGTCATGGGGACCTGGGTGGAGCTGCTGGTCTTGACCCGAACATAGACGGTGATCATCTCTTGTGCATCCAGTTCGATAGGTACGAGGAAATTTCGGCTTATTAGAGGACGTTGATGAAAGGGTAATTTGTCGCCCATGGCGTGGTGAACGGTGGTTCCATCCGTTCGCTGCAGGTAAACGTCAAGGTAATCCAGTACCGAGTAAGAGAACTCTATCAGGCGGAAGGCCTTGTAATCATCAGGATTGATCAAGCGGTACCTGAGCCAGTAAGCCGAATCGGTATAGCCAAAATTCACCTGGTTGTCGTGATTTTTACGCCAGCGAGAGGCGGGTTGTTGAACAACCGATAGTAAATCGAGGCCAAGATTTGGATCCTCGATAAACTCGACATGAGGCGATACCTGTGTGCGTCCATTGGTAACGTCCAGGGCAGTCAGTTGCGTGGCATGGGCGATGACTGGTAGCAGCATAAAAGCCATGAGGCCCCAGAGGGTCAATAAGGTTCGCATGTTATCGTTGTTGGTTGCGTAATCGGGGCTGGAAACACAGCGAACTTCATTAAGTCCGCTTAGGTTCAGTGTAGCGTCTGCCAGAATGGGGTCAAAACGGTCGGATCACACGAAGGACAGCATGGGTTTTATGCTACGGAAGCTCAACCTGCTGGTGCCTCCAGAAGGGCGAGATATATGAGGCAACGCTCTTACAAGTTGCCAACCATTGAGCGGGTGCGTTGGCGAATTCTGCTCAGGCTATGCCAGAGCACCTGTCGGCAGCCGGCCTCCATCAACCAGTAATACCAATCGAACGATTTCTTTTGGCGGACTCTGGGCTCTGGTTGCCAGGCGGGTTGGGCGGGAGTTGAGACATCTTGTTGAGCCTGTTGCCGGCGTCGCTCTTCGGCGGCATTGGCTACTTCGGTAAAGCGAGACAGATTGCGGGCATCGAAAATAGGGATCTTCGAAAGAGGCGAAGATCGAGTAGCGGACTGGTGGCTTTTGGGAGTGCTGCACATGGGATTCTCCATGTCAGGCCATCCATAGCCGTGGAAACAGACTGCTTGGGGCTTTGAGTGCTATTTTCTGCGATGGTTCCCGATCTTCGGTCAATGACCGTTATAAACGCAGCCGCAAGTACAGGTTTCCTTGACCTCAATACGGCTTAGCAGGGCCAGGTTGGGTTTCAATTGTTGCCAAATCCAACGGGCCAGGTTTTCGCTGGTCGGGTTTTCCAGCCCCTCGATATCGTTCAGGTAATAGTGGTCGAGACGGTCGTAGATTGGCTTGAAGGCTGTTTTCAGGTCGGCAAAATCGACAATCCAGCCGGTATGAGGGTCAACTTCACCGCAGACCACAATACGGACCTGGAATGAATGGCCGTGCAGGCGCCCGCACTTATGGCCTTCGGGGACGTTGGGGAGCTGGTGAGCGGCTTCAAAGGTAAAGTCTTTATAGATTTCCATTACTCAATGCCTACTATCTTGTGGGTCTGCAGGCTCAGTCGCCATTGCGGGTGATTCAGGCAATAGTCGATAGTGGCCTGTTGGCTGTTGCCGCAGTTTTGAACCAGGTCGACGCCTTCAGGGGAGGCCATCGGCTGCAGGAAAAAATGGTGAAACGACAGGGCCGTGAAGCGTTCGGGTAATGCATTGGCCTGAGGATAGACCAGTTTGAGTTCATCCCCTTCGGTAATGACCAGTTGGCTGCTGCCTTTGGGGCTGACGCAGATCCAGTCGATACCGGCGGGCAGTGGTCGGGTGCCGTTGGTTTCTATGGCGACCTCAAAGCCTTCTTCGTGCAAAGCGCTCACCAGCGCTTCATCCAGTTGCAATGCGGGTTCTCCGCCCGTACAGATGACGTAGGGAGTCCCTTCTTGGGTGTCGGGCCAGAACGCCTTAAGGTGCCGACCAAGCGATTGGGGCGTGGAAAATTTACCGCCTTGCTGGCCGTCGCTGCCAATGAAGTCGGTATCGCAGAAATCGCAGATGGCGCCGGCGCGATCCTGTTCGCGGCCGGACCACAGATTGCAGCCAGTGAAGCGGCAGAAGACCGCCGGACGGCCGCTATGGGCACCTTCACCTTGCAGGGAATAAAACGCTTCTTTGATGCTGTACATGGGAATGGAATTTCCGCCTATTCGTAGGGCAGCGGGTCGGTAGTGCGGTTGTGCTCGAACGCTTCCAGGCGCTCGACGCAGGAACCGCATTTGCCGCAGGCGCGTTCGCGGCCGTTGTAGCAGGTCCAGGTGTCAGCATAATTCAGTCCCCGCTCCAAGCCCCAGCGCAGGATGTCTATTTTGTTTTGCTCCAGAAAGGGGCTGACAATCTCAACGGCTTCGAAGTTGGCAATACGAGTCACGTCGTTCATGGCGTGGACAAACTCGGGACGGCAATCGGGGTAGATGGTGTGGTCTCCGGAGTGGGCGCCATAAAACACCTGATCGGCACCGATCGAAACGGCATAGCCTACCGCTAGCGAGAGCAGAATCATGTTCCGGTTGGGGACCACCGTGCTTTTCATGTTGTCGGCGCTGTAGTGGCCTTCGGCAACATCGATATCGTCCGAGGTCAGGGATGAACCCTGCAGCAAGACGTTGATCGCGGTGATATCGGTGATCAGGTGTGGAAGAGCCAACTGTTCACAGACTCGGCGGGCGTATTCGAGCTCGCGCTGATGACGCTGACCGTAGTTAAAGCTGAGCGCATACACCTCGAAGCCTTCTTCTATGGCTCTGTGCAGTACGGTAAAGGAGTCCATTCCCCCGGAATAGATAACGACAACTTTTTGTTTCATAGGAGACCTGCCAGGGAAAAATACCCGATGCTCTTTGTCACGCTTAAACGGGGTCGCACGGGTTCAAGTCGGCGCATTCTAGCCGATAGCCTGCTCAAAATCGATGTTAAGGATAAGGTCGTTGCGGCTGGGCAAAACGCGCGATCTGTGATGCACTAGCGCTCTTGGAATACTCAGGAGTTAAGCAATGGGCAAAGGAGTGCGGGGCTTGATCGACAACCTGTGGATGGGTTGGTGTTTGTTGTCGCTTCGTCCGCTCAGTCAGGCCAGATTAGCGCTTTCAATCGATCAGCTGATTGCCTTGCTGGCGCTGGATCTGGTGTTACAGATTGCCAGTGAATGGTGGCAGGCACCAGCAGCGGCAGAATTCAACAGTTGGTCATTGCTCTACAATGCCAGCAGTTGGGTGCTTTTGGGCTTGTCTGCCTGGCTGGTCACCCGTGTATTGAGGCACCCTGAGCAGCTGATGCGAGTGCTGGTGGGGGTAGTGGCACTGCTCCCTTTCCTGCAGCTGTTGCAGTGGTTGGCAAACCTTGCGGGTGAGTCGGCGCTGGCCTTTGACGCATTGCCCCTGTTGGTGATGATCGTAGCGTTGTTGGCGTTATGGTTAGCGCCTGCTCGGCTGCTGCATTTCTATGGCGTGGGACCCTGGCGGTCACTGTTGGCTAGCCTGTCTTTGTTGCTGTTATGGCTCCCGGTGGGTTTCAGTTATGCCCCCTACCAAGGGTTTTGGCTAGAGCCGTACGATGACTCCTATGTCGAGGCGCCAAGCCCATATGCCCCGCTGGATGAAGAAACCCTGTTCTCGTTACAGCCACAACGCCTGGAAAACAGTCTTGAGCAATTGAAACCCCAACGTGCGGGTGTCACTGATCTGTATTTTCTGGCTTTTGCACCCTATGCCGAACAGGATGTCTTTCTCAGTGAAATCAATATTATTCGCGCACTAATGGAGCGACGTTTTGACACTGAAGGGCGCTCATTGTCGTTGGTTAACCATCGCGATACCTTTATGCAGCAACCCCTGGCCACTGTGACCAACTTGCGTCTGGCGCTGCAGGCCCTGAGCCAGGTGATGGATCCGGAAGAAGATGTTCTGGTGCTGTATCTGACCTCTCACGGTTCCCGGGATCATGAGCTGGCCGCCGAGTTTGGCCAGCTGCCTTTGACCCAGTTAACGCCATCGTCGCTGTCGGAGTTGCTTGAGCAATCCGGGATTCGCTGGCGAGCCGTTATGGTGTCGGCCTGCTTTGCGGGAGGTTACCTGCCGACGCTAATCAATGACAACAGTTTTGTTGCGGTGGCGGCGGCGGCCGATCGTACCTCATTCGGTTGCGGTAACGACAATGATATGACCTACTTCGGTAATGCGCTGTTTCGGGAACAGCTCAGCACCGAGTTTTCCCTGGCCACGGCGATGGAGCAGGCGCAGCGCTCGATACTGGCCCGCGAACAGCGTGAGGAATTAACACCATCGCAACCGGCGTTCCACCTGGGAGAGTCTATGGCCGACAAGTGGCAGCAGTTGGCAAAACGCCTGCAGCACCAGAAATGGTTGGCCTGCGAACCTGAAACAGCTAGCCCGTCCACGGCCGAGGGAGCAAGTCTGAACCCGGTCTGCGATGACCTGAACAACGAAGCGAAGAGGTTGAAATGACAACGAATCCGACTCTGGTAGAGGTGGTCCGTGGCGATATTGTTGAGAGTCGTCATGTTGGTCGTGCGGTGGTAATGGATGCTCAGGGGCAGGTGCGCTGGAGTTGTGGTGACATCGAAGAGTTAACCTATCCGCGTTCGGCTCTTAAGGCGTTTCAGGCCTTGCCCATGGTGGCCAGCGGTGCTGCCGATCGATACGGTTTCAGCGATCAACAATTGGCCTTGGCATGCGCCTCCCATAACGGAGAAGTCTCTCACCATGACTGCGCGGCGGCCATGCTGGAGCAGTTGACATTGGATGCCGAAGACCTGGAGTGCGGTTGGCATTGGCCGATGAGTGACGTCGCGACCCGGGAGCTGGTTGCCCAGGGTATTACTCCCGACGCCTTGCATAACAATTGCTCGGGCAAGCACTGTGGCATGCTGGCGCTGGCTAGCCATCAGGGTTGGCCTACCCGGGGTTATGTGGAACTGGATCACCCGGTCCAGCAATCGATTCGTAAGGCCATTGAAGTCTGCTGGGGAGTGGATCTGGAACGGGCCCCGGTTGCCCTCGATGGTTGCAGTGCGCCCATCTGGGCGGTTCCGCTGCGAGCCCTGGCGCAGGGTTTTGCTCGCTTGGCTGCCCCCGCCTCCTTGCCTGATCAATATCAGGCCGCCGCGACCCGATTGCTCAACGCCTGCCTGCAACACCCTTGGTACGTCGCGGGCAGTGATCGTTTCTGCAGTCGGTTGATGACCGAGCTGGGTGATCAGGTGTTTGTAAAATTGGGCGCAGAGGGTGTCTATGTGGCGGCTATCCCGAGCAGAGCCTTAGGGGTGGCGGTGAAGGTGGATTCCGGTGATATCAAAGCCGTCGAAGTGGCGATTGCCAATGTGCTGGCCAGGTTGGGACTGCCCGTGAGCGGAGCCTTCACCCGCCCGGATATTCGTAACCGCAAACAACGATTGACCGGACATTACCAGGCGGCCACAGCGTTGAGCAGCCCTCTGGCGCTCTGAAGCGAGTGGGGGGTGAACATCGCAGGCCTCCAGATCGCTGATCTTGTGAAACCGGTGGCGGACACTGGGAACTCCAGTGCCATAGGAGTATGCTAGCGGGTTGATGATATTTTAGGCAGTGTCCACCGTGAAACACCCACCGAGTAAACAAGAGATGCGTCAGCAACTGCAGCGAGAGATGGACGCCTTTCTCTCCGGTGGCGGCCAGGTGGATGAGATTCCCCGCGGGCAATCGGCGATTGCTCCCGGTGAGATACCCCCCGGGATGAGTCGCAGCATTCCGTCCAGTGGTCCGAAAAGCAAGCGTGAATCCTTGCTGCATGTGACCCAGGCGATTGACGAACGGCGGCGCCTGAAAGCCGAGAACAAGCGCCGTGCAACACCCCTGAAAACTAATCGCAGTCCGCGCAAAGTGCCGGTTTACGACGACTTCGGTGAAGTGATTCGCTGGGAGTGGCGGGCTCCCAAAGAATAAGGCCGAAAACTTTGATCGTAGCAGGCCTCATGACCTCCTGTGCCAAGGGGGCATGGCGCCCGCTGATCCGATCAGAGGTGCCTTAGCCAAAGAAACGGTGCAATGAACGGGATAACCAGCCCTCGTGTTCGTGCCTCATTTTGCGCTGGTAAGCTTGCACGGTCTGAACGTAATCACCGTCTTCGCTCTGGATATGATTGATCAACCATTTGCGCAGGGTGATCAGCAACTCTTCGGCCACGTCCTGGCCCTCTTCGTGACGTTTGGCAAAGCGATCTACCCGGCTAATGAAGAGTTCGTGCACTTTTTTGTGCGGGGCGCAAAATGAGTAGCCAGCCTGCTCCATCAGGGCTTCCTCGAAGGCAAAATGGGAGATTGTGTAGTCCACCACCTCGTTGATCACATCGCCGACTTTCGACCGACTGTGTTTTTCGTGGGCGTCCTGCAGTTGGTTGATGTAATAAACGATCCGCTTGTGTTGCTCGTCGATGACCTCAATGCCTGTGTCCAGTTCGCTGAGCCACTGTAATTTTTCCATCGTATTGTCCTTTTTCCGGGGTCAGCCCATCGACCATGGGACGACCTGTTCCTACTGAGTTCTCTGGCGGCTCACTATAGGTAGGCTGAAGAGTCGTTGTTTTGATATATGTTAATTTTTCTGGAAGTAAGATGAGAAAAAA
This sequence comes from Aestuariirhabdus haliotis, assembly GCF_023509475.1. Lineage (NCBI taxonomy): Bacteria > Pseudomonadati > Pseudomonadota > Gammaproteobacteria > Oceanospirillales > Aestuariirhabdaceae > Aestuariirhabdus > Aestuariirhabdus haliotis. The sequence goes on from NZ_JAKSDZ010000024.1 coordinate 20,152, forward strand.
ATCATATGAAGTCGGAAAGCTTTTGGTTGCAGATGGGCTCACAGGACACTGATTTGGAGCAGTTACAATTCTCTATTGGCACTGCTACAGTGATTGTTTTAGAAACCGTGCCGGGGGCACGCTATGAGCGATCAACGCCAACCTGATTTTCCCAAAGATGCCCGGTTTGTTATGGACCCGGTTTCTCCCGATGAGAGTAAGCGCCTGACGATTATCTATGCGCTTTATGCGGCTTCGTTCTTTGTCGGCATCACCTTTTTTGCTGCTTTATTGCTCAATGTGCTGTGGAAGCCCGAGTTTCGCAGCGAGTTGTCCCGCATTCATGCGCGATGGCAGCTGCGCAGCGGCCTGTTTGCCTTGCTGTGGGGGGTGATAGGCGGCATCAGCCTGTTATTTCTGGTGGGTTGGCTGATTATTGGGCTGGCAGGTATCTGGTTGATTTATCGCCTGGTGCGGGGTTGGTTGGCGTTATCTGATCAGCAGCCCCCCAAACCCGGGTTTGGTCTATCTTAATAGGATCCAAGGAGTAGAGAATGCCATTATCAACAAGTTTGTATGAAGAGATTCGACTGTTATTGCAATTCAGCCCGGACAGTGCGCAGGAGGGTATCAAGGTGCATCATGAGGCGGCCCAGGAATTGGTGGATGCCGCCCAGAGATTATTTGACAAGGGTTTGATCGACAGACACGACGGTGGCTATTTGACGGACCGTGGGCTAGAGGCGGTACAGCACGCACGGTCGTTGATCGGCCTGTTGTCGAAGGAAAGCTGAGTCCTGTTGCCAGTTGGAAAACGGGCCGCAATCTAGCGGCCCGTTTTGGTTTTCTGATAAGAACTCCCATTTGGTGTCATGCCTTATTGGAACAGAGAGGCATATTGTGAGTAACCCTCTTCTTCGAGTTTGTCTTTGGGGATAAATCGCAGTGATGCGGAGTTGATGCAATAACGTAGACCGGTTGGCGCTGGACCGTCGTCAAAGACATGGCCCAGGTGAGAGTCGGCGTATTTGCTACGCAGTTCGGTACGAGGCATAAAGAGTTTGTAGTCGGTTTTTTCGACAATCAGCTCTTCATGAATCGGCTTGGTAAAGCTGGGCCAGCCGGTTTTGGAATCGTATTTGTCGGTCGAGGAAAACAGAGGCTCACCGCTGACGATATCGACATAGATACCCGGCTGTTTGTTATCCCAATATTCGTTGCGATAAGGCGGTTCTGTACCCTCTTCCTGAGTCACTTTGTACTGCATGGGTGACAGGGACTGTTGTAATGATTCCTTACCTGGGCGTACGAATGTTTTAAAGTCCTCAATGCCGAGCTCTTTTTTCATGGCGGTCATTTTTTTATCAGACATCGCGTCGGTAGTCATCGAGCTCGAGGTCTCCATGTTCGACGTTTTCATCACAGTGCCAGGCGTGTATTTGATCTCCTCGCCCCAGACCTTCTCCAGATACTGGTCACGACCCGAGTTGTAGCGATAGTACTTATAACGGATCGGGTTATTGCTGTAATAGTTCTGATGGTAATCTTCGGCGGGCCAGAATTTCGATGTTGGCTGGAGCATATCGGGCAAAATCGGTTGTTCAAAACGTCCCGACGCGTTCATCTGTGCGATCGATTGTTCTGCGGCGACTCGCTGTTGTTCATTATGGTAAAAAATAAAAGGACGATACTGATAACCGCGGTCGACAAACTGGCCCTTGCCATCGGTGGGATTAATCTCCCGCCAGAATATTTGCAGCAGGTCTTCGTAGCTGATGAGGTTCGGGTCGTAATGCACCTCGATCGCTTCCACATGGCCTGTTTTACCGCTGGAGACCTGTTTGTAGGTCGGGTTTTCGGACTGACCGCCGATGTAACCTGAGATCGCCTCGTTAACACCAGGGTATTTTTCAAAGGTGGATTCGGTACACCAGAAGCACCCGCCAGCGAAGGTAGCAACATTGGCAGAAGCGGACATGGGGGAAGCCGTTTTCATATCACTCTTGTCGGATTGAGTACTGTAAACGGTGCCGGCGATCAAGAGTAAAGCCGCGGCGGCCAGGCTCATCAGGGTTTTCATAACGCTCTCCAGTTTGCAGGCTGAATCAACCTGTTGTGTTCAGTGTGCCCAAGCCATCTTCGTGTGAAAAGTGTCGAGGCGGCGGTTTTATTGAATCATGACATCTCGTGACAATTTCGTGATAACTTCAGGCACAAGGCCCAGCATACTGGCAGGTACGATGAGTCATAAGCATTGGTTCACTGGCTGCAAGCATTCCTGCCAGTCAGGCACTCGAAGAGCGAAGAGGCGTTGATGAGCAAACGAATTCTGGTGATCGAGGACGATCCCGATATCAACAAGCTGGTGGCGATGAGTCTGGCGGATGCCAATCACAACGTCGATTGCTGCAATGACGGGGCAGAGGGATTGCAGCGTGCGTTGCAGCATGACTATGCGTTGCTGGTTCTGGACCTGATGCTGCCAGGGCTTGATGGCCTCGAGGTATGCCGTCGCTTGCGCGCCGAGCAGCGCACCTTGCCCATCCTGATGCTGACGGCACGGGATTCGGAAGCCGACCGAGTGGTGGGGCTCGAGTTGGGAGCCGATGATTACCTGACCAAGCCTTTCTCGGTGCGCGAATTGCAGGCGCGTGTCAAAGCCCTGCTGAGGCGCGTTGAAATGCTCAGTCAGCGCTCCGAGCCAGAAGCGCTGGAGATTGTGATTGGCCAGCTGGTTATCGATCAACAGCGACGCCGGGTTACGGTGGGCGGACAGGAAGTGGAATTGACGGCGACCGAATTCGATCTGTTGCTCTATCTGGCTCGTCAGCCGGGTAAGGTTTTCAGCCGTACCGAACTACTGGATGCGGTCTGGGGCTATCAGCACAGTGGTTACGAGCACACGGTTAATTCTCACATCAATCGGCTGCGCAACAAGTTGGAGGCCGAACCCTCAGATCCCCGTTATGTGCTGACGGTTTGGGGCGTGGGTTACAAGCTTTGCGAAACCGCAGGTGCGCCATGCTGAAGCGCTTCTCGACCTTTTACAGCAAGTTGTCGTTGGCCTTGCTGGTCAGCTTCTTGCTGCTGGTCGTGCTTCTGATGGCGTTGGCCCAGCAACTCACCCGCACCTATCAGGACGAAGTAGAGCAGCGTTTGCACCGTGATCTGGCGCGCCATATCGTGCAGGATAACCCGCTAATTCGTGGCGGCGAAATCGACCAGCAAGCTCTCAAGCAAAGCTTTCATTCGATGATGATTCTGGGCCCCAGTTTCGAATTCTATTTATTGGGTTCGGCTGGTGAAGTTATCACTTACTCGGCGGATAAATCCCGAATCAAGAGGCAGTCGGTCAGCCTCGAGCCGATTAAGGCCTTTCTTGGGGCTAGCCGAATGTTGCCCATTATGGGGGATGATCCCCGCTCACTGACTCGACAGAAAGTCTTTTCGGTGGCTGAGATTCGTGATGGTGACCACTTGATGGGTTACCTCTATATCATTATTGGCGGTGAGGTTTACGATGACCTGACGGCGCTGCTGGAGCAGAGCCATATCGTCAAGCTGGGGGTCTGGGGGGCTTTGGCGGCACTGGCCTTTGGCTTATTGGTGAGCCTGTTTCTGTTTGCCCTGCTGACTCGCCCACTGCGCCGACTGTCCCGGGAAATGACCCAGTATCGCCAGCGAGGTTTTGATCAGGTTTTGCCCTCATCCGAGACATGGTCGGCGGATAGCCTGGATGAGATCGAACGCCTGGGCGCGACCTTTAACGAGCTGGTGTCTGTTCTGGAACAGCAGTATCTGAGGGTTAAGGGCAGTGACGAGCTACGCCGTGAACTGGTGTCTTATATATCCCATGACCTTCGCACGCCTTTGGCGGCGTTGCTGGGCTATCTGGAAACCTGGCAGATTCGCCATGGGGAGACGGAAGGGGCTGAACTGGTGCGGGTTGCGCTGGAGAATGCCCAGCGGGTCAGTGCGCTGGTGGAGCAACTGTTCGAGCTGGCTCATCTCGACAGTGCCGATAGCCGAGTGCATCCGGAGCCGGTTGCCATCGCCGAACTGGCACAGGACCTGTTGCAAAAACTGGCCCTTGCGGCCGAGCAGCAAGGCATCAGCTTATCGGTAGAGCCCAGAGACCCCTCCCTGCAATTGATGGCGGATATAGAAAAGCTGGAGCGAGTGCTGACTAACCTGCTTGACAATGCCATTCGCCACTGTGAGTCGGGCGACCGGGTTTGGGTGGAAATTGAACCGGTTGCCGGGGGGATGCGCGTTAGCGTCTGCGACAGTGGACGGGGCATAGCCGAAGAAGATTTGCCGCATATTTTCGACCCCCATTATCGAGGGGCCAGCGCCGTCACAGGCCGGCTGGGAAACAGCGGTTTGGGGTTGGCCATCAGTCGGCGAATATTGCAGTTGCATGGCAGCGATATCGATGTGGAGAGCGTGGCAGGACAGGGTAGCCGCTTCTACTTTGTGTTACCTTTGCCTGCTTATAAACAGCAGAAATAAGGAAACCACTGCCGGTGTTGTTAGCTTCTATGCCCTCTTTGGCTCCCCTGTTTGCCCGGGCGTTACTGGCGCGCGGCAAGAAGGGGGCGTTGCCTTCCTCGATGCCTGAAGGTCGGATCCGGGTCGAAGACGTTCGAATCGATTCGTCACATCTTCACAACTATCGCACTCTGGTTGGGGCCCCGGAATCAACCGTCGCGGCGGGCGGTGCGTCGCTGCCGATCTGTTATCCCCACCTGCTGAGCTTTCCCTTGCAGTTGAAACTCCTTGTCGCACCCGATTTTCCCTTGCCATTGCTGGGGTTGGTGCATCTGAGAAACCGTATTCGGTTGCTTGGCCAGCTTGATGTACATCAGCCACTGGCGATTGAATGTTGGCTAGGTGAGCAGCGAAGCACCGAGCGGGGGCTGGAGTTTGATCTATGGACCCAGGTCGAACAACAGGGACAACCATTGTGGCAAAGTTGCAGTGTGAATCTGTATCGTCAGGGATCTGCTGGAGAAACCTCTACCGGCAGCTCTACCAGAGCCTCACAGCGCCGGCCGGTCTCTCCCCTGGCGACCACAGAATGTTGGTCCTTAGCCGCTAACCTGGGCTGGTTATACGCTCGCAGTGCGGGTGATTTCAATCCGATTCACTTGCACCCCCTGAGCGCAAAGCTGTTTGGCTTCCCTCGCGCTATCATCCATGGCATGTGGAGTAAGGCGCGTTGTTTGAGCCGGTTGCAGCCCTTGTTGGATAGCCTGGGCACCAAGTTGGAAATAGAGTGCGATTTCAAAACTCCTGTGTTTCTGCCTGGCCAGGTACTGATGAGCTGGCAAGAGGAAGGCGAGGCAGGTATCGCATTTCTGTTGCAAGATGGCGAAGGCGTTAAGCCCCATCTGCAAGGCCGAGTGAGATCGCTTGCAGATCCGCTGATGGATGCTGTTTGATGATGCGAACTGCGGAAGCAATAGCAAGGTTGAGTGAAATCAGATGAGAATATTTATGATGAAACAGGAACGGGTGTTATGACGCTGGCGGCCTGGTTGGCATTGGTAGGCGTCTGCCTGCTGGGGGCTATGTCTCCCGGTCCCAGTCTGGCGGTGGTGTTGCGACATACGGTCAACCATTCTCGCTCCCATGGTATTGCGGTGGGGGTGGCTCACGCTCTGGGTGTGGGCTGTTACGCATTATTGTCCGTGACCGGGCTGGCGGCACTGTTTGCGCTCTACCCCTTTGGTCAGCAGCTGTTGGGCTGGGCGGGCGCCGTTTATCTGGCCTGGCTGGGTGTGAAATCCTTGCGCAGTGCTGGTTCAGTGGGTGATGAGGTGGCGGAGGCGACCGCACAGAGCTGGCAGCAAGCCGCACGGGATGGTTTGATGATCTCGTTGCTGAATCCCAAGCTGATGATCTTCTTTGTCGCTCTGTTCAGTCAGTTCATACAGCCGGATACCTCCTGGTGGGTGGCGCTGGTTATGGTGCTAACGCCAACGCTGATTGATGGTGGCTGGTATTGCCTGGTAGCGGTGGTGCTGTCGCGTCAATCGATATTGGAGAGGCTCAAGGCACAATCGGTGCTGATTGACCGTATTACCGGAGTGTTATTGCTGATTGTGGCGTTGCGGGTAGTGACTCTCTAGCAGGCTGCTTTGTGGTGGGTAAAGAATGGTCTATAATCGCCCCTGCAAAATTTCTACATGATCAAATAATGGTCAGAACCAATAACCGATGAGGGGGAAGCCGCGTGGCTTTAGCAATCGAGATGTTCAAAAAAAGTGTCCTTGGCGCACTCTGTATCGTGGGTTTGATGCTGGCTTCCGTAAGCCAGGCAGACGAAGCCATTGCCGAACGCATTAAGCCGGTTGGTGAAGTCTGTGTGCAAGGCGACCCTTGTGCCAGCGCCAGTGTCGAGACGGCCAGTGCTGGTGCCGCAGGCAAGAGCGGTGACGCAGTCTATAATGCAGCCTGCGCGGCTTGTCACGGTTCCGGTATTCTGGGCGCGCCCAAGAAAGATGACAGCGACGAGTGGAAAGCTCGTGAAGCCAAAGCCGGAGACTTTGCCGCTTTGCTGGCCAGCGCCATCAAGGGCGTTAACAGCATGCCGGCTAAAGGCGGCTGCAGTGCTTGTAGCGACGACGAACTGGCCTCAGCCATCGAGTACATGAGTGGCCTGTCCCGCTAGTTTCTGATCGCACAAAAAACCTCCCCCGGAACGGCTCCGCGGGAGGTTTTTTTATGTCTGGAAGGTTCACAAAAATAGCGTTACGGTCAGAATATGATAACGCCGGGTATCGTTTATATGGCTGAGGTGGGCTCGATGACCGCAGATGAGTATTCGCAAAGCATTGATTGGGATGAAATCTACGCGGCCTTTCATGATCCAGAATCCGTCGCTCGACGAATTCTGGGGGAGCTGGATGGAGGTGCCGGACCGGTACTATTCTGCGGATTTCCGGCCGTAGCAGCCTATCTGGCTGAGCAAGTAGAGCTTGTTTTTATCGATAGCTCGCGAGTGATTACAGAACGAGCCCGGTGTCGGTATCCAGCGCTGTCATCCATTATTACGGGGGATGTGATGGAGGTGCTCCGGTGCCATCCTGCGAAGCAGGTTGTCATCTCGGGTCGGTTGTCGGCATTTTGGCAGGATCAGCAGAATCTTGAAGAACTTGCCGCCGCCTTAGGATGTTTTGAGCGCCGCTGTGTACTGATCGATTTTTTTGATCGGGACGCTATCTATTCCAATCTGGAAGTCCATTTCGAACAACCCCGATGCCAGGGGAAGGAGAGGGGTAAATGGTTGTTTAACCAGATCAGTAAGGTGTCGCCGGCTGTCCCGGCTATCTACAGGGCGAATCTCCAGGTAACTTATAATGTCGGATCTACCCGATGCAGTTATGCAACGACTCGAGCGTTTTTTTCCAAAGCAGATATCGATGCTTGGTGTCAGCGGCGTCTACCTGACTATCAGACCCTGTTGTCGCCGCCTCTGTTAGAGAATGATCTGGGCTTTCTTCTTAAACTGATCGGGAGAACCTGATGCGCCCCGTTAAACGCCATAAGGCATACCATGCTCATGTTTACTTCGATGAAAACAGTAAAAAAGTAGCTCGGACTTTATGTGATACGGTGGCTACAGAATTTGTCGTTTCGGTTGGCCGTTTTCATGAGCGCTGTGTTGGGCCGCATACCCGTTGGAGCTGCCAGATTGCCTTTTCCGACAAGGTGTTTGATGAACTGATTCCCTGGCTGGATGCCGAGCGAAATGGCTTGAGTGTTCTTGTACACGGCATGACCGGCGATAACCTGAAAGACCATACCGAATACGCCTATTGGCTGGGTACACCGGTCGAGTTGAAGCTGGATGGTTTTCGCGCGGATACCTAGTCCAGGCTGTTGGTGTTCGTCTGCCAGGTCTCTGGTATGAAAATTAAAGCCGGTCAGGTCGGCGAATTGATATGCATCGATACAGCCGGGAATTCAATAGCCATCAGACAAACTGGCGGTGAATTTCAGAGAGATTCGAAGCGTTACAAAATGAGCTAAGCTGAAAGAGTTTGCCAAACAGGGGGCTTTTCCCATGATCAAATTCTGCTACTCTGCGGCCCCTTATCTCTATAAACCACCCACCAAGGAAGCCAATTCATGCCGGTATTGAATCGACTCTGTGCCCCCCTGCTGATAGCGCTGTTTTCTGCATCCCAGGTTTGGGCCGAAGGCCAGGTTAATGTTTATAACTGGAATGATTATATAGCCGAAGACACCATTGCTAATTTTCAGAAAGAAACTGGCATTAAGGTTGTTTATGACGTCTTCGATGCCAATGAAGTTCTCGAAGCCAAGTTGCTTACCGGGCAGTCCGGGTACGACCTGGTGGTGCCTTCGGATAACTTTATGGCCAAGCAAATAACGGCCGGTATTTATCAGCCGCTCGATAAAAGCAAGTTACCTAACCTTAAGCACCTGAATCCCAAGCTGATGTCGGAGCTGGCTGAGATTACCGATCCCGGAAATAAATATGGCGTGCCCTATATGTGGGGAACGACCGGGATTGGTTACAATCCGGAGAAAGTGAAAGCGGTTCTGGGTGAGGATGCCCCGGTGGATAGCTGGGCGCTGATTTTTGAACCCCGCTATATGGAAAAACTGGCGACTTGCGGGGTCAGTTTTATGGATTCTCCCGATGAGATGATGCCCCTGGCGCTGAACTATCTGGGCCTCGATCCGAATAGCCTGAGTGCAGCGGATTACGATAAAGCCGCCGAGTTGATGCAACAAGTTCGACCCTATATCAGCTACTTCCACTCATCCAAATACATTGCTGATCTGGCCAATGGAGATACCTGTGTTGCGGTTGGCTGGTCGGGAGATGTCTTGCAGGCAGCAGACCGTGCCGACGAAGCCGGTAACGGTGTCATGGTGGCGTACAGCATACCCAAGGAAGGTGCCCCGATCTGGTTTGATATGATCGGTATTCCCAAGGATGCGCCCAATGTAGAAAATGCTCACTTGCTGATTAATTATCTGCTTGAACCTGCAGTAATGGCCGAGATCGTGGATTATGTTGCCTATGCCACGCCTAACGATGCGGCTATTGCCCTGGTGGACGAGGACATTCGCAATGACCAGGGTATTTTTCCTGGCCCCGAGGTGATGGCCAAGCTGTATCTGCACAAGCCGTTGTTGCGCAAGCTGGAACGCAAGCAGACAAGGCTCTGGACGCGTTTGAAATCGGGTCAGTAAGACGTTCAGTGTTGTGGTAGAAAAAAGGGCCTGGATGCAGGCCCTTTTTTGATGGATGACCAGGGCAGGGGTCGTCTCAGGCTTTGAGTACTGCCATGGTGAGCCTGGAGATACAGACCGACTTGCCTTTATCGCTTTCCATGCGGATCTCCCACACTTGGGTAGAACGACCAACGTGAATGGCTTTCGCGGTGCCGGTCAAGGTTCCCGAGCGCAGGCTCGACAGGTGGTTGGCATTGATCTCAAGACCAACACAGTAGTGACCCGCTTCGGCGGCCAGATTCGCCGCCGTGCTGCCCAGGGTTTCCGCCAATACCACCGAGGCGCCGCCGTGAAGAATACCCATGGGTTGATGGGTGCGGGCATCGACGGGCATGGTGCCCACCAGATAATCGTCGCCCAGCTCGGTCATTTCGATGCCCAGATGACGAACCAGAGAATTTTCCGATTGACGGTTTAGCTGGTCCAGCGTGGAGGTTTTTTTCCAGATACTCATAATGGCTCCTTAATATCGTCCGCCGATTCAAACAGGAAGGCGGGTGTCGGGCAATCGCTCCAAGGAATCAGTTTTGGGGGCCAGCGTTACTCCCGGTTGAGTAACTGGCGCATGGCATCGAGATGACTGTTGGCGTTGGCTTGTTTCTGCTCGGGACTGGCCGCTTCGCCCCAGCCTTCACGAAGCAAATCTTCCGGGGGCAGTTCGTCGAGAAAGCGACTGGGCGTCGTGTCCATCACTTCGCCATACTGCTTACGCATTCCGGCCAGGGTCATGGTCAGGGTTTGTCGGGCGCGGGTGATGCCGACGTAGGTCAAGCGCCGCTCCTCTTCGATATTATCTTCCTCAATGCTGGTGCGATGGGGCAGGAGTTCCTCTTCCATGCCCACCATAAAAACGTGGGGGTATTCCAGACCCTTGGAGGCATGCAGCGTCATTAGCTGCACGCGATCGGCATCGTCTTCCTCCTCCTGGCGCTCCAGCATATCCCGTAGCACAAGGCGGGCGATGGCATCTTCGAAGCTGATCTCTTCGTCCTCAGCTTTCTCGAGGGTTTGCTGCAGCGATTCCAGCAGGAACCAGACATTGCCCATGCGCTTTTCGGCGATCAGTTCATTACTGCAATGCTGGGATATGTAAGATTCGTAGTCGCAGTCATAGATCATCTCGCGGATAGCGGCGATGGGGTCATCCTGGTAACAGCGCTTGGCAACGGCTTCGATCCATTCGGCGAAACGGCGCAGCTTCTCCAGGTGACGGCCGGTGACAAATTGCTCCACGCCCATTTCGGTGATCGCTTCAAACAGGCTGACATGCCGCTCGTTGGCGTAATTGCCCAGTTTCTCCAACGTGGAAGGGCCAATCTCCCGGCGTGGCACATTGACGATACGCAGGAAAGCGTTGTCGTCGTCACGGTTAATCAGCAGGCGCAGATAGGCCATGATGTCCTTGACCTCGGCGCGGGAGAAGAAGGAGGTGCCGCCATTGATATGGTAAGGAATCTGATGGTGCTGGAGTTTTAATTCCAGTAAGCGTGACTGGTGATTGCCGCGGTATAAAATGGCGTAGTCGCGATACTGGGTGGCCTGCTTGATGCGTTGGCTAACGATCTCGGTGGCCACCCGTTCCGCTTCCGCCTCATCATTTCGGCAACGCAGGACACGGATTTCACTGCCCATGCCGAGTTCGCTCCAGAGGCGCTTTTCAAACACGTGGGGGTTATTATCGATCAATGTGTTGGCGGCTTTCAGGATGCGGCTGGTGGAGCGATAGTTCTGTTCCAGCTTGATCACTCGCAGCGAGGGAAAGTCCTCTTGCAGCTGGACCAGATTCTCCGGCCGAGCGCCGCGCCAGGCATAGATAGACTGGTCGTCATCCCCCACCACGGTGAAGCGAGCGCGCTGTCCGACCAGCTGTTTGACCAGCAGATACTGGCTGGCGTTGGTGTCCTGATATTCGTCGACCAGCAGGTAGCGAATGCGGTTTTGCCACTTCTCCAGAATATCGGGACGGCTCAGGAACAGTTTTACCGGCAGCAGGATCAGGTCATCGAAATCGACCGCATTATAGGCTTTCAGGGTTCGGTCGTAATGAAAATAGACCCGGGCGGCCACTTCTTCACTAGGCCCTCGGGCATTGGCCAGCGCCTGCTCGGTGCTGACCATATCGTTCTTCCAGTTGGAGATCATGTGCTGGATGATATCGATCTGTTCATCTTCGCCCTGATCGTCCTTGAGCATCAGGTCGCCAATCAGGGTTTGCGCATCCTGGGCGTCAAAAATGGAAAAGGTGCTTTTGTAGCCCAGGGCGAGATGCTCTTTGCGGATAATGTTCAGACCCAGATTATGGAAAGTAGATACAGTCAGTCCTCTGGCAGCCGAGCCTTTAACCAGCTTGCCGACCCGCTCTTTCATCTCTCGGGCCGCTTTGTTGGTGAAGGTGACGGCAACGATGTTGTTGGCCCGATAACCACAACTCTGGATCAAATAGGCGATCTTGGTGGTGATCACGCTGGTTTTACCGCTCCCCGCCCCGGCCAGTACCAGCAGGGGAGAGTCGATATAGTGCACGGCTTCGTGCTGGCGTTTATTCAGGTGGTTCACAGGGCATCAGGGTTGCATCACAGGGCGCGCTATTCTAGCAGATGCTCGGGTGATAGCAGAGTCGTGCGGTTGATTGGGCGCAAGCTACCTGCATTGGATTCGTTAGTTATTTAAAGTAATTTTTATTATTCACTTGTATCAGTTTGTTTGTATTGAAAAAAAACAACCCTATGAGGTATGGTGTCGGGCCTGGATTGGTTGTAAGAACTGGCGAGGAGCGCCGGACTGTTGAAATTGTACAGAAATTGACCGTAGTAAGGTGGCTTCTGCCCGGATCCTATTATGCCCTCCGCTCTTAGCCTGTTGTTGGTAAGCACCGACCAGCGCCAATTTAGCCTATTGCGCAAACTGCTTGCCAGCCATTCAGTGACCCATCGTTATCAACTTTACTGGTGCCCTTCGATTCAGGGGGCTATCGCACATCTGCGTGAGCTGAGCACCGATCTGCTATTGATTGACGAAACGGTGGTGGATGCCGATGGCGGCTATCTCACGCTTCCCCTGGATCATCTGGTCAGGCCCTGTCCCGTTATTCTGTTAGGTGAAAACATGGGATCGGAACCGCCGATCCATGATCGTTTGGTTATCGAACAGTTATCCTGGGCACAAATTAACGCGGAATTATTGTCCAGGGTGATCCGATACAGCTACGACTTGAATCTATGCCGGCATAAGATGCAACGGCAAGTTCAAAACGATCCATTAACGGGGTTACCCAATCGCTTCCTGTTCCGAAACCGGTTGCAGCGAGCCATGGATCGTGCCGATCGCGATGGTACCGGCTGTGTCTTGATAGGCCTCGATATAGATGGCTTCAGAAAAGTGAATGAGTCTTACGGTCATATGCTGGGTGATCGCCTCATCCAAACCGTGGCCGAGCGTTTGCTGGGCAGTGTTCGACGCACCGACAGCGTTGGCAGGACATCGGGCGACGAGTTCGCGATCATCCTTGAGCGCACGTCGAATTCCACCGAAGTGCTGCGGTCGGTTAAAAAAATTGTCGCTGCTCTGGCGGAACCCCTTGATCTGGAAGAACACCAGGTCTCGGTCTATTGCAGTATTGGTATCTGCAGTTATCCGGACGGTGCCGACGATATAGCGAGTTTGGTGAATAATGCCGAATTGGCGATGAAGGAAGCGAAGAAGCAGAAGGGCAATAGCTATCAGTTTTATAGCGATGAGTTCAAGGCAGAGGCGGTTAGTTTACTGCACCTGGAATCTGAACTCAGGCGTGCCATTCGCCTGAAAGAGTTACGCGTTCACTACCAGCCTCGTATTGATGTGAAGACCGAGCGTGTAGTCGGAGTGGAAGCCTTGGTGCGCTGGCAGCATCCTAGTCGGGGTCTGTTATCGCCGATGGAGTTTATTCCCCTGGCCGAAGAATGCGGCTTGATTGTTCCGCTCGGCTATTGGGTGTTGCATCAGGCGTGCCTCGACATGGGGGTATTGGCCAGCGCCGGATTTGACCAGCTGCACGTTGCGGTCAATCTTTCTTTTCATCAATTTAATGATCAGAAGTTGCAGAGCACTATCAGCAATATCGTTAGGCATTGCTCGGCCGATGTTTCTCGTTTGGAATTTGAGCTGACCGAAACCGCCGTTATGCAGGACCCTGCCGGTGTTATGGAAAGCATGCAAAAACTGAGTCAACAGGGTATACAGTTTTCCCTGGATGATTTTGGTACGGGCTATTCCTCTTTTTCACATTTGCAGGAATTGCCGATTCAGACCCTGAAAATTGATCGAAGCTTTATTTCAAATTTGCAGAACAATGATGATAATCAGGTGATTGTCCGGGCCATGATTAGCCTGGCTCATAAACTGAATCTCAAGGTGGTCGCCGAGGGCGTGGATCATCTTTCCCAGGCCGAATTTCTCAACGCCGAGAGCTGCGACCAGATACAAGGGTTTCTCTACAGTAAACCCATTACCTTGAACTCTCTGATGCAACTTCTGGGTAACGACCAAAAGATAAAACGTCGTTTACGGGGGATGCCTGTCAGCTTGCAATCTTCTGGAATGGTCCAGCATTGAGCGTCAAAACCACCGCTTGTGAACAGCCAAATAGCCGCTAAACCGAAGTCGATCGCGCTTCAGCCGTTGATAAGAAAATGCATGCCAATGCTAGCGAAGTAGCCGATCGCGATCGCCGGTGTCCATTTCAAATGTGACATCAAGGTATAATGCCCTTTGACGGTGACCCCCGCCGCAGACCTAACGGAGAGCAAGCTGCCACCCACTCCCCAGGAGCCGTACAGGGTTTCGGACGCCAGGGTTAACCAGCCCGCGAACGATGCAGCGTGAAAATCAATTATAACCTGTCGAGCTGTCGATAACTGACGGCCTCTTCAATATGAGTTTTTAACACTTTTTCTGTTTTTTCCAGATCGGCCAGAGTGCGAGCCATTCGCAATATGCGGTGATAAGCCCGACCCGATAAACCCAGTTTCTCAATGGTCTGCTCGAGAAGTTGGCTTTCCGGTTTACCCAGTCCGCAGACTTCCATTAACTGTCGATTATCCAGAGAAGCATTGGAACAACTCTGCCTTTCCTGCTGCACAATATGGCTGGCATAAACCCGCTGGCGAACTTCGCTGGAAGGTTCGCCATGGTAACCTTCCAGTTGGGCAAGTGTGCTGGCGGGCAGACGTGTTACCTCGACTTGCATATCGATGCGATCCAGTAACGGGCCGGACAGTTTTTGGCGGTAGCGATTCAGTTGGGCCGGAGAACAACGACAGGGTCGGTCCCGATCCCCCAGGTAACCACAGGGACAAGGGTTCATGGCGGCCACCAATTGAAACTGTGCCGGAAACGTCACTTGTCGAGCGGCACGGGAAATTACGATCTCGCCCGATTCGAGAGGTTCGCGAAGCACTTCTAATACGCGACGTTCAAATTCGGGTAGCTCATCCAGAAACAGAACGCCCTGATGAGCCAGGGAGATTTCCCCCGGGCGCGGATTGCCGCCACCGCCGACCAGTGCGGCGGAAGAGGCACTGTGATGGGGAGAGCGGAAGGGACGCTGACCCAGTGCCAATGGCTGGCCATTGACAATGGAGTACAGGTTGGCGACCTGCAGGGCATCTTTACGAGCTAGAGGTGGCAATATGCTCGGCAGACGGCTGGCCAACATGGTTTTTCCAGTACCGGGAGGGCCATAGAATAATAGGCTATGCCCCCCGCTGGCGGCTACTTCCAGAGCACGCTTGCCCTGAAACTGACCCACAATATCGGCCAGGCAGGCGGCTCCGTATGTTTCATAGTCGGGTATGGGAGGGCACGCCCCCAACGGTTTGTTTTGTATCAGAGAATCGCATAAGGCGAGTAGGTGCTGTGAGCAAACAATGCGAGTTGATTGCAATAATGCGCCTTCTGCTGCGTTGGCTGTTGGAATCACCATTGTTCGATCTGAGATTTCGGCGGCCATCATAGCGCTTAACGAACCGGAACAAGGTCGCAGTTCGCCAGACAGGGCCAACTCGCCAATAAATTCATATTGCGATAAATCAACACCGGCTAACTGATCTGAGGCCGCGAGTATGCCCAGGGCAATGGGTAAATCATAACGACCACCTTCTTTCGGCAGATCGGCCGGGGCCAGGTTAATGGTGATGCGTCGTGTGGGGAACTGAAAGCCGCTATTGAGTAGGGCGCTACGTACCCGATCCTTGGCTTCCTTGACTGAGCTTTCGGGTAGCCCAACAATCGACAGCGAGGGCAAACCGTTGGAGAGGTGAGTCTCTACCGTCACCAAAGGAGCGTCTACGCCAACCCGGGCGCGGGTGTAAATAATTGAGAGCGACATAAACCTTCCCTGGTTATCTGTTGCTGAAGAGTTGCCAGTATCCGCTGGCATGGTAAAAAGTGTAGCACAGCGACAGAATCTTGAACGCGGCGCCAGGCTGTGAGCGAGCTGAATTGAAATCAATGTAGTGCCGCTTAAAGGGTGCTATAGATAAAGGAAATGGTCGGTTTCAAATAGCCAAGTGAGAGACGATGAAGCTTCTAAAGGGCGTCCTGTGCGTTGTTGTTTTATTCTCCGGGATAGCCCTGGCGGAGGAGCGGGTCAGATTGGCCGTAGGAGAGTGGCCGCCTTATGTGTCCCAGACCTTGCCACATTATGGCTTCGCCAGCCATTTAACCACGGAAGCCTTTGCCGCAGTTGGTGTAACCGTTCAATACGATTTCTTTCCCTGGAAACGAGCCTTTGAATACGCTCGGAGAGGGCAAGGCTTAACGGTGGGGGTCTGGCACGGAACCTTGCCATGGGTCTACAGCGAAGCGCGTGCCGATGATTTCTTGTACAGCGATATCGTTGTTACCGATGATGAAGTCCTGTTTCACCTGAAAAGCGAGCCACTTCAGTGGAAAACGCTCGAAGATTTGCAAGGGAAAATTATCGGCGGAACCCTTTATACCATCTACCCGTTATTAGACGCGGCCGAGCGCATGGGTATAGTACAGATGGAAAGGCTGGGTGATTACGATGTTCTGTTTAATCGGCTGTTAATGAAACGTATCGATGCGATCCCTCAGGTCAAGCGAGTGGCCGATTTCTATTTCAAACAATCTCTTTCGCCGGAGCAGCGCGACAAAGTCACTTATTCGCCAACGCTCGTGCAACGCAGAGAATATTACCTGATGCTGAGTAAAAGTATTGGCAGTAATCAGCAATTATTAGAGCGCTTCAATGAAGGGTTGCGCCGACTTAAAAAGAGCGGTCGTTATGACGAGCTGTTGCAACAGTTAGAGGCGGGTGTCTACGATCACCCGATAGAATCCGACTGTGTAGAGAGCTGTACGACTGATGAAAACTAGCGTGTTTTATCCGCCTCATTCGCAGTCATAGGATTGTTAATGCCGACCCGTAAAATGCACACCCATTTATTTGGGCGTGCATTTTTTGTGGTAAACAACGGACTTTCGATTGAATTACAGCGCGCTCTTTTTACGGGTCATTCGAATGCCCGCAAGCCCCAGTAACATTAATGCGATAGAGCTTGGGATGGGGATTGATTTAACACCACCACCCGTTGCACTCACCGAGAGGTTTTGAGTTTCAGTCCAGGCTTGTTGAATCAGGGCAACCGTGCCGGAAGTGCCGTTGTCCCAGAAAACACTGAACGTGGCGTTAGCCAGCGAAGTACCAACTGAATCAATGGGGGAGCCGACTACATTCAGTGGACTGAGAGAGAGAATAAGGTCTATATCGAGGCTGCCAAAGGTAAAGGTTGTTCCTGGTGCTACAGATAATCCGTCAAAGGTGACGGTTTGGAAAAAGTTAGGGTTGGATAAGAAGTTGGATGCAGCCCCACCAGCGGTTCTCCGATCCCAGCTGGCGATGCCGTTGGCGGCCGTGCCCAGATCATAAACAATCTTGCTGATATTGGCGCCGCTGTTTGAGTTGTTCGAGACATTGCCTCGCTGGATAAATGAGCTCAGTGACACATCCGCCATAGGGGCGGCGCTGGCAAAACCGGATAAGCTGAATGCCAGCCAGGCAAGGGAAAGACACAGGGACTGCTTTAGCATACTTAACTTCCTTTCTTTATATTACACATCGGATTAGTCCATTAAGTGCTAACAAGCAGAATGCTTGCCATAAAAATAAAGATTTTATAAATCATATAGTTACAAGGTTGGGAGTAAATGCCGGGCGTATGTCTGTAAAATTTTTCGACACTTGATTAGGTCGATGGGCAGGAGGTGGGGGGCGATATGGTACTCAGGCATGCGGGATTCCAAGGCCGCCCAATCCTCGGGCTGATGAGTGAACGGTGATCTCTATGCAAAAAAGGGTAAGCGAAAAAAGGGGCCTCGCGGCCCCTTGATCTACCTTTAGCCTCTAAGGGTTAGGTGGTTGGGTTGATGTTACGTGGCGCGAAGGAGAAGCTACGGAACTCATGCTTGTACTTCGATTCACCGATCTTTTTGATCTGGGCAACCCCCATCTTGTAGTTATAGTTACCACTGATGTTGTCCACCACGCGAGCCGACAGCGAGTTACTGGGCTGGCGCATATCCAGCATGTTGGCGTACAGTGAACCCTTCTTGGTCACCGGAGTTACGATCGCCACGGCGGTCACGGCGGCCTTACTGAGCTCGATATGCCCCCGCTTCATCAGCTCAGCGAACTGGAAGTTATTACCTTCCACACCGATCAATGTGTCCTTGAAACCGGGCACCCGATTGGAATACATCATCACCTGGTCACCGGACTCGATACCACGAGCCTTGGCGTCATCGGGATGAATTTCTACCCAGTTCTCCGGCCAGCGTTGCGTGGTGTAGGGGCGACGTTCGATATCGTCGAAACCGGACTGCCAGATCTCGTTGATACGACCGTTACTGAACCAGAGCTCATCACCGGTTGGCTTCAACCACTCCCAGAGATCCGAGAACAGGCTCCATGGATGCTTCTGGATGTTCACCTTACCGGTCTGGCTGTTGAAGTGGGTCAGCTGCTTCTTCAGCGTGTTCTGGCCGATGGGGCCATTGGCTAAACCTTTCTTCTCCAGCTCGGCATCGGTCAGGGTGGTATCGTGCAGACGCTTGGTACCGACCAGCTCACCACTCTCGTAGTTGTAGAACACCGGACCCTGGATACCGTCGGTGCCAAACTCAGCCATCTTCTGATGCAGGGTTTTACCCTCTTTATGAGCGGCGACCTTGATCATATGGAAGTCCTTACGGCTACCACGACTGAAACGTGAGGCTTCTTCGGCGACGTCGTTGGAGTTCTTCCAGTCGAAGCCATCAAAGCCCATACGCTTGGCCAGTTGTGCGATGATCCACCAGTCAGGCTTGGCGTTACCAGGCGCGTCGTAGAACTTCTGGTACAGACGCAGACGGCGTTCGCCGTTGGCCCGCATAAAGTCCTCTTCCCCCCAGGTAGCGGCCGGGAACACGATGTCGGCAAAGTGCCCGCCAATGGGTTCACGCAGGTAGATATCCTGGTTGATCACCACCATACCGCCGGAGTCGGCCCGGGCTTTCAGGGTGTCGATGATCTCCTGCTTGTTGTAACTGCGTACCTGATAGGGGTTGGCGGTTACCAGTTCCCAGAACTTGCGTTGCAGTCCTTGCGAGCCACTCATGGCCTGAATCCAGGTGGTACCTATGACGTGTGCCATACGGGTATGACCGGAATAGAGCCAACGGTCCGTATCCAGTGAACGACGGCGACGGCCAGGTACCTTCTCTGGCGACTTGTTGCGCGGGTAACTGCCGCCTTTCTGGCCGCCACGCTGGTGGCCACCGAGACGACCCACAACCTGACCGGGACGACCGCCAGCACCGACGATGGTCGCCAGGGAGCTGATGGCGTTGGTATTACCGGTGTTGTTGGACCAGTAGAAGCCTTTCTCGATCGCAACAGAGGCCTTGACACGAGAGCCGTCCGCCTTGGGTTTGGCCAGCATCTCGGCGGCCTGGTAGATCTTGTCGACATCGATATCAGCGACCTTGGCCGCGTAAGACGGATCAAATTCATCCTGACCCAGGTTCCACTTCTTGTAGTCTTCGTAGCCGTTGGTCTGGAATTTGCCCCAGGTAGTTCGCCACTGCCAGGGCGTATTTCGGGTGCCCTGACCGAAACCGGAAGAGCTTTCCCATTTACTGTTGACCCATTGGCTGATCCAGTCGCTGTCTTCCCAGCCGTTTTCCATGATGACTCGAGCAATCGCACCCACTACCAAATTGTCGGTACCGGGCAGGATATCCAGGTGCAGGCCGCCGTGCTGCTTCATGAATGCGATACCGGCCGTTTCACGAGGGTTCAGGCAGATCGTTTTCATGCCGCCACGAATCGCCGGCATCATGTGCTGGGTAAACAGAATGGTTTTGGTTTCGTAGGGATCGGTACCGCAGATCATCAGGGTATCGGCACCCGCCCAGTCGTCATAACTGGGGCCGAAGTTATCAAAACCTGCATCACGGAATCCCGGCGTCGAGGTGACGTCAGACGGCGTATCGTGGAAGGTGAAGTTCGGCGTATTGACGTGGCGCATCGCGTACTTGGTGATGGCATAGGTGTTCTCGATGTACTGGTAAGAGTACGTCTTCACACCATAGGCGGCGTCGCCATGTTTCTCACGCACGTAGTTGCCGACTTCGGCGGCGATATCCAGAGCGAACTCCCAGGTGACGGGCTGTAGTGTACCGCCAATACGTACCATCGGGTTAAGCAGACGGTCGCGGGTCGGGGTTTGCGGGTTGTAGACCTTGGAGGCCAACAAACCACCGCGCATACTGGAATCGCCATTGGTGTTAACGTACTTGGTATCTTTATCAGGCACGATAACCACTTTGTGTGGCTCGCCGTTATGGATCACAACGTTGTGCTGTGTTGGCGCGACCCAGCTTTGCAGAGCGTGGCTCGGGAAGTCGACACCAAAGGCGTTTTCAGACGCCTTGGGGCCGCCATCACCGGACGCCGCCGGCCAACGGTAGACCTTGTAGCCGCAAGCGACGATGCAGTAGTCACAGGCGGTGGTAATGACTTCCGCATGCTTGGGGGGCAGCGGCGCGTGATCTTCGGGTAAATAGTAATTAGTAGCCATGTTTCATGCCCTCCTAGCCGCTCACCAAGTTGTGGTTTCTGCCGAATAACAAGCCCAGCATGCCCACCGCGTAAACTTCGTCACCCTGAATTTCCAGCAACACCTGGGGCAGGCTCTCATAGGCCTGACCCGATACGATGATGCCGTGGCGACGCAGGTCGAACAGCGACAGGTGGAATGGGCACTGTCCCAGGGTGCGGTGCTCATCGGTGGCACGATAGGTGTTTTGCAACGGGCCACCCTGGTGGGTACACATATAGCTGAAGGCAACGATATCCTTGTCGGAACCCACACCACCACCGGCCTGAACGCCCATCTTGGCGATCATGCACTGGGTTTGTGGGCCGTCATCGGGGTAGTTGAAATCAATCGGCTTATTGGTTTTCAGCTCGCTCAGGTTGGCCACCTTTTTACGGGGATAGCTGACAACGCGGGCATTCATATTGGCCGCCTGTGCCGTACCGGGGAACAGGTTAACGCTGATCACACTGGCCGATACCGCCGCGGTGCTGCTGTACATCAGGAAGTTACGACGCGACAGCATGCACTTGCCATGTTCCTTCGCGGTTTCCTTATCCGTCTTTTTCGCTTTTTTGAAAAGGCTCATTTGGTGGCCTCCATTAACTGTTCTTTGGTAAATAGTGGTGCGTAAGGCGGCATCTTGGGGGTATCCATGGTGATCCTGTCACCGGAGAAACCTTCGATAAAGGCCACCAGATCATCCACTTCAGATTCGCTGAGGTTCAAAGGCTGGATCAACTGGCTCTTGGTCTCTGGGAACTCTGTGGTGCTGCCGTCGGCCATCTTGCCGCCGCGGTTATAAAACTCGACCACATCCTTGAGAGTCGCCACTGTCCCGTTATGCATATAGGGCGCCGTATACTTTGTATAACGCAGAGATGGCACACGGAACTTGCCTTGCTGTGATTTGATCTTGCCGCGGAAGTACAGACCAGGATCGCCTTTCAGCTTGCGGTAGGACTCCTCGTAGGAACCCTTGGCGTAGAGTTCGTAGCGGAAAGTGATCTGGCGCAGGGCGTCGGTTTCCCAGGTTTTGTTGGCCGGTACACCGATGTTGTAATAGGCCTCGTTGGTTGCCAGCGCACCACTGTGGCACTGGATACAACCGGCTTTGCCTTCAAACAACGTCTTTCCGTTCAGTTGCTGCTTGCTAAGCGCCTTCTTATCGCCTCGCAGGTAGTTATCAACCGGGGTATCGGTTTGCACCAGGGTACGCTCGAAGGCGGCGATCGCCATCCAGGCGTTGCCCACCTTGGGCCACTGGTCGCCAAACACATCCTGAAAACGCTCACGATATTCCGGAATCAGCGCCAGGCGCGCTTCCATGATGTCGTTTTCACCGTTACCGGCTACAGCACCCTTGGCGGCACTCTTGGCCTGTTTTTCCAGAGAGTTAGCGGAGCCCGCCCAGAACAACTTGCCGTAGTACGCCGAGTTGATAATGGTTTGGCTGTTACGCCAGTGGACGGTGCCGGGATAGCCCAGAGAGATATCGGCAGGCCAGTCCCAACCGGCGGAAGGCAGGTGGCAGGCTGAGCATGCGGTAGAACCGTCACCGCCCAGACGACCGTCGAAGAACAGGATTTTACCCAGTTCAATTTTGGCCTCGGTTTGTTTGTTATCGGGTGGAATAGGCGGCTCGCCGAGTGGTGCTAAAGGCGCAGGTGCCATCGCAGCGCTGGCGCTGATTGCGATGAGCAGGCTGGATCCCGCCAAGGTAGTTGCCAGGCGCTTAAGACTGGCTTTCTTGATGATGTTCATAGAATCCTCCATGCCTCTAGTTGCGGACCTGTTTCCAGTTTTCGATGGTCCTGTACTTGTAGGTATCCGTGTCCTGGTAAACATGCTCAGTCGTGGTCAGCTGATCACCGGACAGGGACTCGAGGAAGCTCACCAGATCCTTTTGCTCTTGCGCGTTCAGGTTCAGAGGCTTGATGCGAGGATCTTTCAAACGGTCCTGGCCACCACCCTGGTTATAGAAGGCAACTACCTCGTCCAGGGTCTTGATCATGCCGTTATGCATATAGGGGGCGGTGTACTTCAGTTCACGCAGGGTTGGGGTCATAAAGGTTCCCATATCGCTGCGGTCGGCCTTTTTCTGAATAACGTGACCACCGGGATCGCGCTTCAGGTTCATGTAGTTCTCGATGCCCATAAACATGGTAAAGGCGATAAAAGCCTGGTGGTTGTTGGGGTCGAGGAATACGTCCCAGTTTTCAGGCACGCCGGTATTGTGCATTTTGCCATCGCTGTAGAGCGCACCACTGTGGCAAGAGGCACAGCCTGCTTTACCGCTAAACAGTTTCATACCGCGCTTGGCAGAGTCGTTCATGTTACCGGTATCGGCGGGTGCATTGCGCGAAGTGAGGGTTTGCAGGTATTCCGGGATGGCTTTACGAACGCTACCATTGGAAGGTTCGCCGTAGCCGGCGTCTTTAAACATCTGCACATAAACAGGATCCTGCTTGATGCGTTCCTGCATCAGGCGCATATCCATGTTCATGATGTAGTCTTCCGTGATCATTTCACGGGTCACATCGTTCAGGTTGGTGCCGAGCCGGCCGTCATGCATCCAGCGCTTCTTGTGCGCTACGTTGACAAGGGTTGGTGCATTACGGAAATGGCCGTTGCCGGGATAACCCGGAGACAGTGCCTCTTTGGATGAATAGCCGTTATCGGGCTGGTGGCAGGTCGCACAAGAAATTGCACTATCGCCAGACAAACGTTTATCAAAGAACAGTCGCTTACCCAACGCGGCTTTTGCCTCGTTGACCTTCAGTGCTGGTAATGGCCCCATTTGATCGGCGCTGGCGCCATGGCTGGCAAGCAATGCCAGGCCCATGGTGACTGCGGCCGCGATCTTGAGGGGAGCGGTGGATTTAGCCATCTAGATGTCCTCCCATAGACTAACTAGTGAAACTACCCGTGTTGTAGTGCTTTATCGTGAGTCAGCCGATTCTTATTGCAGCTGTTTACGACAAAGAGAAATCGCACCACAGATAATGCAGATATCAGGCCAGCTCTATGAATGCTGAGATAACCCTATGTAAATTAGGGTTTTATTGAAAAGCTGAGAGATTATCGTATTAATGAGTTGCGCGTGCGATTTAACGAACTATAGCTTTGCTTATTGATCTGCGCCTGAAAATTGAACGTTATGTTCAAATTCATTCCTCGAATACTCGCGATTCTGCTAGGGTGAAGTGCCCTGCAAACGTCAAGTGGCGCCTCCAGCGCTCTTGCATAAGTTGGTACGATTGCTGCTGTTAGCTTGGGAAGTGAATACCGCTCACAGGCGCAAGTGATTCCGATGGATGGGCCTCGGGGTCAATCGATCTGCGAAAAACAGAGGTTGAAGGGAGAGTAGAATATGGCAATCCGGTCACAGGTTGTGGATCGTTTAATCGCATTGTTGGATCAAGGGGATGAGGTTGATCGTTGCAATGCTGCTCAGGCGTTGGGGCGGCTGGGAGATTCGCGGGCAAAGGATGCTTTATACAATCATTTGCAAGACGAAGATCTGGATGTCTGTGTCGATGCCGCCCAAGCCCTGGGTGTGCTGGGGGATGAGGAAGCGACTCGGGGACTGGTAGAGGCGCTGGCTTATCACTGTGCCGGGGATGTCAAACTGGCCGCGGCCAAAGCCTTGAATGAACGAGGCGGTTCTATCGCGATGGAGGCCTTGCGCCCTCTGGTGCTTGAGCGCCCGGAGGATATGGATACCGGCGAATCGGAAGGGTGGGATGACTGGTGGGATCTTCAGCTCGAAGCCGTCAAGGCGATGGGCAATCATGGTCACCAGGCAGCGATGGATGAGATCGATGCGCTACTCGATGATGAGGATTGCCAGGATATAGAATCCGAAGCCCTCAAGGCCCTGGCCCTGATGGGAGCACCGGGGACTGAACGCCTGAAGCAACGTTTACAGGATGCAACACCACGCAGCCAGCGGCGCATTGCTACCGCCCTGGGGCACAGTCACAACGATGAAGCCTTGAGCGTGTTAACGGATCTGCTGGCAAGCCCGCGGGCTGAGGTTCGCGAAGCCAGTTGCCGGGCACTGTCGAAGCGTCAGGACAGTGACGGCGCTGCTCGCCTGGTGCATCTTCTGGGGGACCCTAACGCCGATGTTCAGGTCGCGGCGCTCGAAGGACTCGAGCGGCTTTCTGCCGGCGTGCTGAATACGGCAGTCTGTGTTGAATTGGCCGAGGTTGATTCCCAGCCCGTTCGCCAGATGGCGCTCAGGTTACTGCACCTGCGCTGTAAAAATAGCCCGGCGCCCAGCTCCGAACTGGCCGCATTGGCACTGCGGGCCACTCAGGCTGAGAACGCAGAAGAAGCCTCGATTGCCTGCCAGCTACTGGCCTGCGTGGGGTCGGCCGAGGACGTACCCGCCGTATTGGAGCGGGTGAACGATGCCGAGTGTTCCCCTCTGGTGCGGTGCGAAGCGATTAAAGCGCTGGAGGCATTAAAGGACAGCTCTCAAGCGACCCTGGAAGCTCTGCTGGGTTGTTGCGACGCGGAGCAGCTGCCGGTACGTCATGGCGCTATGAAAGCCTTACTGGCACTGAATTCTGTGGCCACAGCCGAGGCGTTGGAAATCCCGCCACTGGAGATGTTGCACCGTATGCTCGCGGGGGAATCCCCGCTGCCAGAGCCGACAGCTGAAGTAACGGAACAAGAGGCTGTCGCGGAGAATGCTTCTGTGTCGCTTGATGAGGCCGTCGTGGCCATCAAACCTGAAGCCGCCACGGAACCCGAGGGCGACCTGCAACTGATCGATACCCTGACGCTGGAAGACAAGGTTGAAAAGGCACCGACCATGGAGGAGATCCTGGCTGGTATGTCCTCCAGTTATCCGGAATCTACCGATGATGACTTTACCTCGGCGGCAGGTTCGACCCTGGATGCCATCACCCGCAGTAATGCGGAAGCCGCTGTGGCCAGCCCCCAGAACCTGAGTTCCGACTCTGAACGCATTTTGCAGATGGTGGATGATCTGCCTGAAGAGTACGCCGAATTCGGCAATGTGGTGCATCACAACGCTCGTACTGGCGAACGCATGCTGAGCGACAAGAAGCGGCGCAAAGAATCTACTGCCGAATCCCGGGCGGTCCTGGCCGCATTGATATTGTCTGAGGCCAGTGACGAACTCAGTGTGCAAAAACTGTTGCTGTGCCTGATGGATGAAAACGCCGAATTGCGCAAACAGGCGGTGGAGAGCCTGGCCGCCATTGCCGAGAATCATCCTCAACTCGAGAGCCTGAAAAATTGTCTGGGTGCGCTGGTTACGCAGTTGCATGCCGGTACCGAAGAGATTCGCCTTGGTGCCGCTCGGGCGCTGGGGGTGCTGGGGCATAAGAGCGCGATCAAACCTCTGTTCGCGGCGCTGGATGATCAGGATACGCTGGTACGTATTCAGGCTATTCGATCGCTGGTTGCCATCGAACGTGGCGGGAAAAAGCTGGACGATAATGATCATGTATCCCTCGATGAGGTGGCGCCCACACGAATTATCCAGGCGATTCGGGCCTGCCATAAGGACCCGGAAATTGGTGTGCGAGTGGTCGTGATTGAAGCCCTGGGTGCTTTGAAATATGCGGATGTCGAGTTGCTAGTGAATATGGGGCTCGAGCCCGGCGGTGCACTGAGTGATGTCGCGGCAAAGGTTTTAAGGCCGATGAACTCGGAGGCAGCGACGGCGCGCTTGATCGATGCTATCGACACCCCCGATAGCATGGTGCGGCGATTGGCGGTATCCATGTTGACCTCGATTCATGGCGCGCAGGCGGTCTGAAAATGATTGCCCGGGGATTGAACAGTATTCGTAAACCTGCCTTGCCCGATAATGCGGGTAAAGTGGTCAGGGGGGCGCTCAGGCTGTTCATTCCTTCCATGTTGTTGCTGTTAACCGTTATGGTTCTGCACTACTGGATCTATACCGACACCGAATCCGTTTCGCTGGAAGAAAAGCAGAGTATTGCGGTGGAGCTGTCTCGCAGTAATGCCGCCGCAAACCTGAGCTATCTGATGGATGAGGTTCGCTTTCTGGGTGAGCATTTCCGTTATCTAATGGAGCGCAAGTCGAGCTCTATTGAACATTACAATGATATCTCACATTTTGTTTTAAGCTTCAGTAAACACAAGCAATGGTACGATCAGATTCGCTTGCTCGATGTTAATGGCAGAGAAGTGGTGCGTATTAACAATGCCGCGGCGGGGCCCTTGCCGGTTCCCGATTCTGAACTGCAAGATAAATCCCACCGCTACTATTTTGATCGCATGAGAAGTCTGGAAGCGGATGAGGTATACCTGTCACCACTCGATCTCAACGTTGAGTCTGCACAGGTTGAACAACCCTTTAAGCCCACCATTCGAATTGGTATTGCGCTGTTTGATGAAGAAGCTAAACGGCTGGGATATTTGCTGGCGAATTATCGAGGCGATGATCTGATCGCTAATTTCCAGCAGGTTTCCTCCCACCTGTCGGACCGAATGATGTTGGTCAATTCGGAAGGTTACTGGCTGGTCGGTGGTGATGATGGCAAGAATTGGGGCTTTATGCTCGACCATCAGGATAGTTTTGCCGAAGCTCATCCCATCGCCTGGCAGCAGATCAATTCGAACACCAAAGGCCAGTTGGTATTTGATCAGGGCCTTTACAGCTTTGATACATTGTTTCCCTATGTTTTAGAAGATACCCAGAATCGACTGCATGATGATGCCAAGTCCTATTACTGGAAAGTCATTTCG
This sequence comes from Aestuariirhabdus haliotis, assembly GCF_023509475.1. Lineage (NCBI taxonomy): Bacteria > Pseudomonadati > Pseudomonadota > Gammaproteobacteria > Oceanospirillales > Aestuariirhabdaceae > Aestuariirhabdus > Aestuariirhabdus haliotis. The sequence continues at coordinate 47,301 of NZ_JAKSDZ010000024.1, forward strand.
TTTGCGCCCAACCGGTTAATCAATGAAGCCCCTCGAGAGTTTCTGGGCAAAATGGTGCCGGCTTATCTGGTAGCTTTGATTATTCTGCTGGCCAGTGCCTTTGTTATCAGCAGCATGCGCATGAAGACCATTGCTATTCAGGAACAGCGTAATTATGAGCGTAGTTTCCGGCGGGCGCTGGAAGATATTGAGCTGGCAGCCCTGATTATGGACGTGCACGGAAAAATCATTTTCTGTAATGAGCACTTTGCCAGAACTATGGGTTATAGCCGACATCGATTGCTGGAAATGGAGTGGATCGACCTGCTGCCCGATTCCGATCATCGCAGTGGTGACTACACGGTGTTTCTGCGTAACTTAATGGACCAGCAACTCGAGGAGCACGTCGAGCAATGGCTGGTCGATGCCCATCAGAATCAGCATCTGTTTTCCTGGACGAATACCTTTGCCATCGATGAGCACGGCCAGGTTTCTTCCCTGATCTGCCTCGGTCGGAATATCACCAAACAGCGACAGATCGAAACGGAACTGAGAAAGCTAAGCATGGCGGTCGAGCAAAGTCCTAATATAGTCATGATTACCGATACCAACGGATGCATAGAATATGTGAATCCACGTTTCGTCGAAGTTACCGGTTATCAATACGATGAAGTTATCGGTAAACAACCGAGTATTGTCAGCTCCGGAGAAACACTGGATGAAGAGTACCAGGAGCTTTGGGAAAAAATTCAGGCTGGAGAAACCTGGCAGGGTGTTTTAAAAAACAAAAAGAAAAATGGTGTTTATTATTGGGAAAAAACCACCATATCCCCCATTTTTGACATAAATGAAAATATTACTCACTACCTGTCTGTCAAAGATGACATTACCGAGAAACGAAAACTCAAGGTGATGCTGGAACAGCAAGAAGAGGAAAACCGAAAGAATCGAGAGCTGGCAGCGGTTGGTACGATGGCTAATATGGTCGCCCATGATCTTCGTAATCCCTTAAGTTCGATCAAGATGGCTTTGCAAATATTGATGAGAGAACGCAGTGCGGCGATGGGAGATTCCTATCAGCAAGAGGAAGAGTTGATAGGAATCTCCCAGGAACAGGTTCGTTATATGGAAGGTATCCTGAGGGATTTGATGGACTATTCCGGTACCACTCGGTTGTCTCCCGAATGGCTTCAGCTCGACAAAGTACTTGAGTTGACGATTAACAGTTTGCAAAAGCAGATCTATCAGCAAGGCATCCAGCTGGATTTTAAAATTGAAAAAGGATTACCGACCCTTTATGCCGATGCCAATAAATTACGCCAGGTATTTAGCAATTTGATCACCAATTCAATCCAGGCGCTGGCTGCTCAGGCTGATGCTAAGTTGACAATATCAACAGGCGTGGTAATTGTCGATGGCACCCCAAAAGTGCAGGTTGTCGTGACCGATAACGGAGTGGGTTTTGATCCCTGCATGATGGGCAATGTGTTCGAGCCCTTTTATACCAGTAAGGAAAAGGGCACGGGCCTTGGGCTGGCGATTGCCCGGCAACTGGTTGAGAAACATGAAGGCAGCATACGACTCGAATTACGAGCATCGGGCGGTGTGGTGGCCAAAGTGATTCTTCCCGTTGCACCTGCTTCCATGGGTGTTCTACAGGAAACCGCCGTTATTTGAGGGTGATTTGGAATGACCAAACGTTTGCTAATCGTAGACGATGATGTGGCCATCTGTCGGATGCTGGAATTGCATTTTGGCAGCGAAGGTTTTTCTATTGAGCTTGCTCATTCTGTTGAGCAGGGCTTACAAGCTTGTGAAAAATTTCTGCCCCATGTCATTGTTCTGGATATCCGCATGGGTGGAGAGAGTGGCCTGATCGGCTTGCTGGAATTCAAGGCGCGTTGGCCGGATACCCGGGTAATCATGATCACCGCCTTCCACGATATGGACAGCACCATACAGGCAATGCAGGGAGGCGCGGATGACTATATTCATAAGCCGATCGATCTCGACGAATTGCAAGGGGCTGTGAACCAGGCGTTGGCCAGTCGGGATGTGCAAAACGATGCCAGTAATGGAGTGCTGTCGCCACCGGATCATAATCTGATGGTGGGGCGCAGCCAGCCGATGCGAACGGTGTTCAAAACCATCGGTCGAGTTTCGGGTAACGGGGCCACGGTATTGATTACGGGTGAGAGTGGTACTGGCAAGGAGCTGGTAGCCAAAGCGATTCACAAGGCCAGTAAACAAAGCAGCGGTCCCTTTGTCGCGATCAATTGCGCCGCGCTGGTGGATACCCTGCTCGAATCGGAAATGTTCGGCCACGAACGAGGCGCCTTCAGTGGCGCGGTGAGCGCTCAACCCGGAAAGTTTATGCTGGCACAAAATGGTACCTTGTTTCTTGATGAGGTTGGTGAATTATCGCCCGCCATTCAGGCCAAACTACTTCGCGTTTTGCAGGAGCGTGAATTCACTCCGCTGGGATCAAAGCGATCTCATGAAAGTAATGCGCGTATAATTGCTGCGACCAATGTTGATCTGGCAGAAGCTGTTGAGCATCACAAATTTCGATCGGATCTTTTTTACCGTCTGGAAGTGGTCAGTCTGGAGTTGCCGTCGTTGCGTGATCGACTGGATGACCTGGAAGATCTGGTGCCGGTTTTATTGCATAGAATCAACGCATTGCTGGGAACCAATGTGACGTCAATATCACAGTCGACGATGGCTGCGTTCAGGAATTATGAGTGGCCGGGAAATGTCCGTGAGCTTGAGAATGTGTTGACCAAGTCGGTGGCCCTGGCGCCTGGAGATTGCATAACACGAGACCTGCTTTCCGATACTTTCCAGTCCCCGGCGGCACAGGATGAGGAATCTCTGACGACGGTTGATCAAGCCCAGAAAAGTCTTCGACAGATAGAGCTGGAACATGTTTACCGGGTTATGGAATTTACCGACGGTCATAAGGGTAGAGCTTGTGAAATATTGGGAATTTCACGGCCTAGGCTGCAGCGCCTGTTGCAACAATCGGTGGCAGAGGAAAACTAGGGCACCTCTGATTAATTCGGATAGATCTCTGCGGATCCTAAAATGGTTTTTATCAAGGCGAAGCTCGCCGTTCATGTCGAGACCTGAACA
>NZ_JAKSDZ010000025.1 GCF_023509475.1 Aestuariirhabdus haliotis
TCAACACCGAGAGAAACCATTTTAGGACCGCCCTACGGGGCTTTCAGGCGAACCCAGACTCTTTGTTACGCCTTTTTGAAAGGTCTAGACCTTACGGCAAAGACGTGCCGCGATTCTGGATTCGCCTGAAAGCCAGAGTTCATCTGAATTAATCAGAGGTGCCTTAAGCAGGCTTACGCCAATCTGAAAACCGCTTTGGATGCGGTCAACGCCAAACCCGAGCAGGTGACAAAGATCACGACCTATGTAGTCGATTACCACCCGGATCGACTAACGACTATGACTGAGCACCTGAGATCATTATTCGGAGATACCCTACCCGCTCAAACTCTGGTGCCGGTACCCAGATTAGCGTTGGATGGCATGTTGTTTGAAGTCGATGCCGTGGCGGTGCTGGACTAGACAACCCTGAATATCACAACGGCGCATCGATCGCCGCTGTGATATTACATGTCGACTACCAATACAGGTTAGCCGCGATACCAACCAACCTGGGAGCACCCACCTCATAAGCTCGAGTGTTGTTGGGCAGCTGAGTCGTAAACTCATTCAACTTGTAGTCACGGTCCAATAGATTGTCCGCAAACACATAGGCGCTCCAGTCAGCGGCTTCATAGCCCAGTTTAACGTTCACCAGACTGTAGGAATCACGCTCGATTTCGTTATCCGCCTGAACGTAGGCATCGCCAACATAACTGATGTTACCGGTGGCAAAAATGCCCATATAATTGCGATAGGTGGCGCCGAAATTGGCGGTAAGATCCGGAGCACCGGCAAACTCATTACCTTCATTCTCCGGGGTAGATTCAAAGTCATCGAATTCAGTTTCGACATAACCCAGAGAGGCCGTAAAAGAAATTTCCGGGGTGGCTTGCAGGGTACTTTCAATTTCGCCGCCCCAAAGATGGGCCTCTCCCGCATTTTGAATTTCAGTATCGTAAGGGTTACCCGCAGACAATTGGACATCAACCTGCATGTCTTTCCAGTCAACATAAAAAAGGTTGGCGTTCACAATTAAACGATCATCCCACCAGGCCGAACGCAATGAGAGTTCGTAGTTATCGGTGGTTTCTTCGTCATAGGAGGTGGCCGCTCCGGTCGCCAGATTGGTCGACACACCGCCCGAACGATAGCCCGTCTGAAAAGTGGCAGCAACACTCATATCCGCTGTGATGTCGTACTTTAACCCCACTTTGGGCAAGAAGACCAAAAAGTCATCTTCGTCTTTTCCGCTGCCATTTAGAAAGGCTAAAGCATCACCCCAGGTTGGAAACGGAGGGCCAGGTAATACCCCGCCGTAACCCGTACCATATTCAGAATGAACGACATTATTGGTGTTATCACTGCTGCGCTCTTCATAATCGACGCGTAATCCTGTCAACAGGGTCCAATCAGAGGCAAATTGGTAATCAGCATTGAAATAAGCGGCGTAATTTTCGAATTTTTCATCTGATGTACCCGAAGTTGTCAATAATGCTGATCCGGCAGGCAGTGGCCCCAAAATACTTTCAAAAGCAGAAGTGAAGTCAATACCGTCACTAGTGACATCACCATCGCTCTCCCCTTTGGCCACATAGATGCCGACCACCGCACTCAGATCGTCGCCTTCAAAGTTAACACGCAGATCCTGGGACAAAATGTACTCGTCCAGATCCTGTCCGATGGTACCGTCACCGGTTAGGGTCTGGAAACTATCGCCATCAGAATCGCGGAAAAAATTGGAGTTGCTGTAGCTGGTTACCGAGGTCAAACTGAAATCTGAATTCAGAGGAATGGTGCCTTCAAGAATATAGTTTCTGACATCGGTATCGCGCTTGCTGTCGTAGTTGTCGTAGGCTTTTCGCTTATAGGCATCAAATAAAATGTTATCGTCACCGTCTTCTTCGTAGTTAATATCGGTAACCGTAAACAACCATTCAGAGCCATTGTCTGCCTGATAGAGTAATTTACCCCGGAAGGTATCGGTCTTGACCGAACTCCATTCGTTATCGTCCAGCACCTGGTTGTCGATAAACCCGTCGCTCGCCTGACGATCCAACGCAATCCTGAAGGCCAAATTGTCGGTGATAGCGCCAGTCTGGGCCACTGCCAACTGATAAGTGCCGTATTCACCATAGGTCACTTTTGACTGACCACTGCTTTCGAATTCCGGATCTTTGGACTTGAGAATAACAGTACCCGCCAGTGCGTTTCGCCCCTGGTTGGTCGATTGTGGGCCACGCAAGACTTCCACCTGCTCCATATCCCAGGTAGAGATAACCCGAGCCTGTGCAGCGCGATTGGTCAATGTCGCCCCATCGGTTACCACGCTGATGGTTCTGCTGGCGGTTGAACCGCCGGCAGGCCCCAAACTGGACACCCCACGAATCGAATAGGAAAAGCTGCCATTACGAGTAAAGTTGGCGGTTTTATTGGTCAGGTCAAAAAAGTCCGTTAAATTTCCGTCCTCAAGATTTTCGCCGCTGTATACCGAAACCGATTCGACCGTGTCTTGTAAGGAACGCTCAATTTTCTGCCCCTTGATGACAATGGTTTCCTTATCTGTTGCGGCCTGTTCAGTCGATTTCTCCTGCGCCATCACCAGCCCTGTAGCCAAGGGCCCCGATAACAAAATGGCGGCATACAACTTATTCAACTTGAACATTTCCCCTCCCCCGAGGTTAGTATTTGAATGCGCGTACACTAACACAAAGGAGAATGAGAACAAGTCTTATTATTATTTAATATATATAGAATTGAGAAGAAGGCAGTGATATGAATACTCACTCTAAACCCAAGGAAATAGGTTTAGGATTCGATACATGAGGGTGCTAATAATTAGAGGTCAACCCTCTGAGACAACCCTTCGATCATGGCTTGCCAACGCTGGGTAAAACTGCCTTTGCGCAATTTGCCGAAATCATCGACATGCCAGATCAAAACGGATTTATCCAACCCCCGCAGCTGCTTATGCCCGGGTCTTTTACTGGTAAGACAGAGTCTGGGCACGCCTTCAACCGTAGCCTGATAGTTATCGACAATGGGCAGCAGTGTTGCCGCAGCCAGCCCATACAACTCCCCTTTGTCAGCAACCACCTGCATAACCTGAAAGTTCATCAATTTTTGACCCAGCGTTAACTGCATGCTGCGTAGCTGAGCGCCTATTTGCTGATAATTATTCTTCAAAATTTGAATCTGAGCAGCCTTACGCTCAGGGTTGAAATGACCCTGGCTTACAACCGACTCAAGATCACGCTGAATAATACCCAGCATCACCAGCGCATTGGCCGGGTTTAACCAAAAATATTCCAGATCGTCGGTACTCTGTCCCGAGGTAATTGCTACACGTTCACCACCCGGCACCAGCGCCTGGGCGGCATCAATATAGATCACACCGATATTGCGCAAGCGCAGTGCCGGATAGGGGTCAACATCAGGCCAGACGGAGGTCATACCGACAACAACATCTGCACGCGGATAATCATCGGGGCTTGTTCGATTTAACCAGCCCGGAATACGCTTTATCGAATAGTTATCAGGCGGTAGATAGCTGACATCAATCGCCGTATCACGGGTCAGCTCCTCCACCATGCTAAAAATAACAGGCACGGCCGTCACCAACAGCAAGTTGTCATCAACCGAACCGTTGGCACCACGAGCATAGCCTGATGCGCCAATCATTAAACTGACAATCATTGTTCGTACAAGGGTCGGCGTGGCAAAGCTCAAATATCGCGCAGATGGCATAACTCAGGCCTCAACCAGAACGGTAGAAAAAAACTGCCTATAGACAAGGCAGATAAGAAACCAACCGCATGCAAACAGAATAATGGCAGGGCCAGCGGATACCGGCCACTGACCATACATCGGAACCAACACACCCAGAACCGCTGCGGTTGTGGAGAAAAATACGGAAAGAATGATTAGCTGCTTAAGGTCAGAGGCCACCAGTCGCGCACTCGCGGCGGGAATTAATAACAAAGCTCCAACCAAAATAGCGCCAATAATTTTGACGGAGGCAACCGTAATCAAAGCGATCATGGTGACAAAGGCGTAGTCATGAGCACGGGTATTCACGCCCTGGCTATGAGCCACTTCCGGCGATACCGCAACCAGAAAGGCAAAATTCCCATAGCGATAACAGAGTAACGCAACCAGAGTGCAGATAACCGCCAGCATGATCAGGTCTGTCACCGAAGCCACCAGAATTGAGCCAAACATCACCTGCTCGATCAGGTGCGCATTGATATGCTTGGCCACGTACAATAACAGGGCTGCACCCATCGCCAGAGCAAAGGAAAGGAAAACACCGATCAGCGCATCATAGTGAATGGTGGTTCTTCCCTTGATCCACTGCAGTAACAGTGCAAACAGCATCGAAAAACTGAACAAGCTGATAAGCGGCGCCTCAACCGGCTCACCCAACAGAATGCCAATACTGACGCCCGTCAACACACTGTGCCCCACCGCTTCGGATAAAAAAGCCAAACGCTTGACCACCACCAGGGTTCCCAATAAACCAAGCAAGGGGCCGATCATCAGGCTAGCCAACAAGGCATTGATTAAAAATTCATAAGCAAACATCGGCGGCAGAAAACCCTGTCCAACCCAGCTGGCAAATTGTAGATAAATAGATTCCATATTAGTTCTGTACTAAAACCGGTGAAGAAAGAGATCCATCGGCTACCTTCCCGGGTTCGCCTGATGCAGTGGAATACTCGGCCAAACACCCTTGATGCCCTGTTTGCTTCAACCCCTTGTCGATCAGAAACACCTGATCACAGTGCGTATCAACCAATTGCCAATCGTGTTCGACCATCACAATGGTTCCACCCGATTCCCTGTATTGCATCAGGATCGCAACGACCTCATCTTGCCCCTGCCTGTCGAGGCCAGTCATCGGCTCATCCAGTATGAGCAGATACGGCTGATGTAATAAAGCACAACAGAGCATCAATCGCTGCCGTTCGCCACCGGACAGATCGCCCAGTTTTCTTTCGAGTTTATTGTGCAAACCTACTTGATCCAGAGCCTGGATCACTAGGGGCGGCAAACGTCGCGAGAAAAACAGGGGCTTGTGTGATAGAGACATCAACACATAATCCCGAACAGAAACCGGCAGGCTGACATCAAAAGGCATCAGTTGGGGAACATAACCGATTCGACTTCTTTTGCGGCTACTCTTGGTAAACTTGCCCTTAATGCCCGCGCCTTTCGCCGACGCACTCTCACAGGCCAAAGACGGCCAGTGAATCCGAATGGAACCCGTATGGGGTTTTAACCCCAGCATCGTTTTTAATAAGGAACTTTTACCGCCACCATTTGGGCCAACAACACCATGCCATTGCCCGGCATTGAACTCACAGCTGATATCTTTGAGTAGAATATTCTGCCCCTGTTTCAAACTGACCCCTGCAAACACAATGCGCGGTCCGTATAAGAGGTCAGCAATCATGGGGAAACTTGCTCTGCTGCGAAATGTAAAGCTGTCACCAGCGTTTCCAGGTTGTGTTGCATATCCACTTCAACCAGATCTTCGCGATAATCACCATAGGTCATATGGGAAAAATGGAACAGCCGGGATCGGGTTTCTTTTTCGATCACATCAAGGTATCGGTTGGGCATATTCAACTCGGTAAACAGAATATGTACGTTAGCCGCCCGAATCTTGTTAATTGTTTCTTGCAGCTGGGAAGCATTGGGCGAAACACCATGAGCGGGCTCAACGACTGCCGACACCGTCATACCAAATTCTTGCAGTAGATAGCCATACGCATTATGGGTACTGGCAATACGAATTTGGCTCAAATTGATGCGACTGATATCAGCCATAGCGGCTTGTTTAATGACCCGCAACTTCTTGGCATAGGCAAAAGCATTGCGCAGGAAAAACTGAGCATTTTCCGGATCCAGCTTTCCCAGTTCACGCGCAATAGTGTAAACCTGTCGAATCGCGGCATCGATCGCGACAAAGGTATGGGGATTGTGTTTTTTACCATTGGCCTTACTGATCAACGGAACAGCCTGATTCGCATAAAGCAATGTCAGATTTGGCAGCTTCAGCTTTTTAACCGCTTCCATGGCAAATTCATCGTGCCCTATGCCGTTAACCACAAGCACATCCATCGAATTCAACCGGCTCAAGTCGGCTGGCGATAGCTGGTAGGCATGGGGATTAAAGCCTGCTTCGATCAAGGGGGTCACTACCGCTTTATCTTGCACGATGTTTTTGACATAGCTGTAATACGGATGCAACGTGATACCGATCGTCAATTCTGCTCGCGCAGCACCAGTTACCAACAACAGCAGTAAGGGAGTCAATCGCAGCCAGCGCATGACATCAAGACACTTCATGATGATCCTTTTGATGGTGATTGCTGTTTGGCAGCTGGTGCCATTCTCCAGCAGAGCAGGCACTTTGTTGCTCGGTGCTGTGTTCAGTGCCGGGCTCAATGCTTGGGCTGTCGCGCCAGTTCAGTTGATAGGCTGGCTCCGCGCCGGCCTTGGCGATCAGCAAACGAATTTGATAGAAGCTGTCACCAGCCTGCAAGGTCGCCAGATAACAGGGTCCGTTTTGCTGCCAGCTTATTTCTTGCGAACCAGCCATAGGGCGAGTAAAAAAAGGCTCAATCCCCCGCTGGGATAGCCCATCCAATAGTGGCAATTGTCCTTCTATTTCTCGCAGCAACAACAGCTCTTCCGCCGCATTCCCCAAGGCTGTGAGGGGCTGACGAAGCTCATCGGGCACAACCGAATAAACAGCCGACTGGGAGGGATATAACCATCGCAACAGCACAACGGCCAGGACGACAATGAGGGTCATCGAGAAAAAAACCAGCCGATCCTCGGTTTTTCCGTTCCAGGGAACCACGACTTCGATAACCGCATCGTTAACGTTCTTTTGCTTGGCACCCACAGGTTATATCTCAACAACTTCTTCGTTTGATATTTCCAAAACGTGGCCAGGCCCTGCATCCATAATAATAAAGAATCCACCTTCTGGACGCTCAAACCGAAACACAGATGCCTCATCGGTCTTTCCAGATAAAATGATTTCGTCATCTTCAGAAATCACTTCCATCAGCACATTCGGGGCTTTAGATCGATCAGAAAAACTCGCCTCACAGACAATCATTTCAATCGCATTCGAATGAGCTTCATAGCGGCAGTCAAGAATGGGGTAATGAGCATAAAGATTTGAACTCCCCATCACTAAAAGCAGTGCGGTTACCGCCTTTCTTACCAGAGAAATCATCACATTCTTCCTTTTTCAGATGATTCAGAAAGATCAGCATTGCTGGCCAAGCCATTCGTTAGCTCAGCGCTTTTTCGAAGATCCAGCGTTGCTTGCCCATCGGGCATCAGAGGCCATGAGGTACGATAAAAATTGCCATCCCAATCCTCGATGGTCAGCCACAATCGCGCTTCTTGTTTCAGGCTTTTTGGAACCGGCAGATTGGCATGCAAGAAACCTATTGATCCGTGAACTACACTGCCCGGCGCCCTATTGGTACGAGGTTTTCGGGTATTGAGGTACATAAATTTGATCGCCTCAGGATCACCAGACTTGATAAACGCAGATAAGGTAGTCGCTCGACCTGGCTGGATAGGGTCCAGATCCTTTTCCAACAAACCCAGTGTCGCATTCAGGGAAATTGTCCAGGCGCCAATGTCTTGCGAAATGTATTGGTAACCGGAACCCGAAGTACCTTCGCTCTGTATTTTGAAGCCAATATTGATGCCAATCGCGATCACAGCCAGAAAAGCCCAATTAAGGTACTTAAACCCTCCCATAGGACCACCCCAGGGTCGTAGTACAAACCAGGTTTTTTTCAGCTTTCGCTTGATGTCAGTATCAGGCAGGGTTTTCTGCACAGCATTGCGTGTACGCTGATAAAAAATAATCATGCCCGATATGGATAACCCGGCCATCGCCAGGCCAAAAACAAACCACACAATTTTGACCAGCAGATCACCAATCCCATCATAGCCCCAGGTGCCGTAATGCAGGGGGACCATGGCCCAGTCGACGCGCTGCAGTGCCGACAAATTTTCCGCCAGACGCTCACCAATGATCTCGCCGGTAAACGGGTTAACAAAGTAACTACTGGTCCACTTGGGGGTGAGCAGATCGTGCTTGGTACCCCGCACCGTGTAGGCCATGCCGTTGTGTTCAGGGGGCACCAGAAAATGAATTTTGAACTCCGGATCGTGGGCCTTGACGGCATCAACAATCGCCTGCGAACTCAATGGCTCAGGAACTCCCCGCCCCAGACGAGCCAAATCATCACGGGTTAATCCCGGATCAATCACCTTGGAGGGAATAAATTGTGGCGCCAGATCATATTTCACCAGAGGGTTCTGATAAAACCACCAACTGCCGCTAACACCGATAATCAGGACAAACCAAAGTGACCACAAACCAATAAATTTGTGCAGATCACCAAGAAATACGCGAGGTTTAGCGCGCCATCGCGGCAGCGTAAAAAAACCGCGCCAAAAACGCCGATACGAAATCAATCCGGTAATCAACCCAATCAGGCAGAGCACGCCGAAAACATTGACCATGGCCCTGCCAATCAACGGCATAAAGAGATTTCGGTGCAAAATCGAAAAGAACTCGCCGACGGTCAGAAACTCGGTAACCCCATTGACATCCCCCGTGTACGGGTCGGCCCAAACCTTTTTGAAGCCGCCTTCGGGCAAGGTCATCATGGCATGAGCGGCGGTGTATTTACGGTCTGCAGCGGTTGAATACCCGGTGAGGCCTACCCCCGGAAAGGCTGCTTGCATGCGATCAAATACTTCGCCTTCGTTGAGTTTGTCGCCGACCGCTGTAGCACGCATTTCTGAATAGATCAGCCAGTCCAGCTCTTCGGCAAACACCGCGATGGCACCTGTCACCAAAACCACACTGAACAGTAGCGACAGCTTGAGCCCGATAAAGCTGTGTACCAGATAAGATGCTCGGTGAGCCGTCAATCGCTTTTTGGCAGGTTTCACGGCCGTGTTCTTACCCATACCTTCGGTAGCCTTATCGCTCTTGCCATCCCGATCGGCAAAGCAGTCGGCTTCGAGGGAAGTCGTACTTCGATACCCCACTTTCGCACCTTAGATTCGAATGAATATGTAATTTTTTGACGGGAAAACTGACGCCAACCGCCGAAGATTAATCCTTGGCTGCTGATGATTTCTGGCGACCCACCCCAAGAATTTCGCCACTGTACAACAAAGATAGGAATGAATACAATAATCATTCTCATTGATGACCGAGACACAAACCGCTAATGTTCTGTACAGATCTCCACAAAACGCCATCATTATCTCGCTCGAAATCCAGCCCGGAAAGCTCAGCCTTGAGGCAGAAAAGCATGGCCAAGATTGGCGTTCTGCTTCTGGCAGGACTCGGTTGCAGTCTTTTTGGCCAAACAGCCCTGGCCGCCCCCAACAGCCTCGACAAAAGCCTGAGTGTTACCGCACAAAGCCACAGTGGAGCGGCAAAATCCCAAGTCAAAATTGACAAAATATCGACCAAAACAGAGCAAATGGTCGATCAGCACCTTGCCAACGTGCAACAAGCGGATTTAACCGAAGCCTATAACCGCCAGCTCAGCCGCCTTATCGATGCTCAACATCAGGAAGAAAAAGATCTGTTGGCTCAAATAGAGTCCATCGATAAGACAGAACAATTTATGCTGCCCATGCTCAAGACGATGACGGATCAGCTCAACGTGCTGGTCAACAATGACCTGCCCTTCCTCCAGGGCGAGCGTCAACAGCGCCTGGAAAAATTGGCGCGCTTGCTCGATCGAGCTGACGTCAGTGTCGCAGAAAAATACCGCCAGTTGCTCGAAGCCTATCTGGTTGAGATCGGTTATGGGCGCACCATAGAAGCTTATAGCGATTCTCTGGTTATCGACGGCCAGAAAAATCACGTCAACTTCTTTCGTATGGGGCGTACAGCACTCTATTACCAGTCATTGAATGGGCAAGCGGGGGGGCTCTGGATGCCCGAGGAAAACACCTGGCGAGCGCTCGATAGTGAGCAAAATCTGGCTCTGAGCAAAGCGATCCAGATTGCTCAGCAACGGCGAGTACCCGAACTGTTGTCACTCCCCCTCCCTCCCCTTGCCAGTCACGCTGAACAACCATAAGGCTACACTCATGTTCACTTTCAACGCATCGACGCTTCTTCGCCTTGGCGCCCCTGTGCTACTTAGCCTGGCAGCCATTAACAGTACCCAAGCCACTACTTTTAATGACGCTGGACTGTTGCGTACTGCTGAAACCATCAGTCAACAGGATGCGACGATAAACCAACAACGTGAGAAGCTTTTCGCGCTGGCTCAACAAGAGCAGGCACGCCTTCTCAACGCCAGTGAAAAACGGGTCAGCGAAGCCGAGGCTCTACAGGTTAAACTCAAGGCTCAATTTGAAGCGAACGAGCAACGGCTTGCGGAGCTGGAAACCCAGCTTAAGCAAAAGGCCGGTACCCTGGGTGAAGTCTTTGGTGTCACCAAAGAGCACACGCTGGAACTGATTCCCATGCTGCAAGACTCTTTGACCAGCGCGGATCATCCCGGGCGCGCGCAAACACTGTTGTTCGCCGAGTCGAAGCGCATTCCCACCATCAATGACTTTAAAACCCTGCAGGCACAGCTGGTTACCGAGATGAAGGCCACCGGGGAAAAAGCGCAATTTTCGACACCGGTAATTGGCGCCGACGGCTCCCAGCAACAACAAAACGTCATTCGCTTTGGGACTTTTTCCGCCATCGACGAAACGGGCAACTACCTGGCCTGGGACATTCAGCAACAGGCCTTGAAAGTACTACCGACCCAACCCCAAGGCAATTTCAGCACGACGCCGCAATCCCTAGCACGGCAACCCACCAATGTATTGCTGGACCCAACCCGTGGAGAGCTCTTTGCCCTGCTTGATCGCGTTCCCTCATTGCTGGAACGCATCAAACAGGGGGGAAGCATTGGCTGGTTAATTATTGCCATCGGCGTGCTGGGCTTACTGGTGGCGCTCTACCAGATCTGTCGTTTACTACTGACCGAAATTGCGGTTGAACGGCAACTCAACCGGCTTGCCACCCCCCTCGAAAACAATCCTCTGGGGCGCATCCTGATCGCCGCCGAAAACGCCCGACGAGAAAACAACCAGAATGCATTGGAAATGCAAATGGATGAATCTCTACTGCAAGAACTGCCCAGACTGGAACGCGGTCAAAGCTTCCTGAAACTGCTGGCCGCCGTTGCTCCCTTGCTGGGCTTACTGGGTACCGTGGTCGGTATGATTGCCACCTTTCAAAGCATCACCTTGTTTGGCACCAGCGACCCCAAGCTGATGGCCAACGGTATCTCTCAGGCGCTGATGACAACGGTTCTTGGGCTTGTGGTGGCCGTTCCCGTGCTGTTTAGCCACAGTCTGTTAGCCGCCCGTGGACGCCGCCTGATGCAGTTATTGCAGGGCAAAAGTCTTGCGGCCATGGCGTTGTATGCTCAGCCCGCATCCGTTCACAACAAGCAGAGTGATCTCCATGCTGCCTGACTGGAACCCCTGGTGGTTTGAACTGGAACAGTTCTTTCACACCGGAGGCTGGGTGCTCTATGGCATTCTTCTCGCGTGTTTTTTGATGCTGTTATTAATCCTCGAACGGGTACTGTTTCGCTTTAAGGATTATCAACCTTTGAAACTGCGATTAAATCAGCACCTTGAGAGTGATCTCGATTGGCGCCTGAAAATCAGCCAGATAGTCGACCTGAACATCGCCCTGAATACCTCCTTACCGCTGATTAAAACCTTGATCGCCCTGTGCCCATTGATCGGCCTCACCGGTACGGTAACCGGAATGATCCAGGTATTTGAGAGCCTTGCAATACACGGCACAGGCAACCCCAGATTGATGGCTGCCGGGGTGGCGAGTGCCACCTTCCCGACCATGGCAGGCATCGCTATCTCCGTTATGGGGCTGCTGTTCTACGGCCGTTTGAAGCGCTGGTCCGATAAAGAGCAACTAGCCCTGCTTAATATCAAGACCGGTTTGCAGCTTAACCACACTTAGAATTAATCGGAACCACAATGCGTCAAAGAATACTCCTGGGTGAACAGGCTGAAGAAGCCGAAGTCAATATGACCCCGATGCTGGACGTCGTATTCATTATGTTGATCTTCTTTATTGTTTCGACCTCATTTGTTGTTGAAGCCGGTGTCGATGTTCACCGTCCCACGGCAGAAACCAGCGAAGCACAAAAGAAAACCGCCGTGATCATCGCCCTGACGGCTGAGGAAGAGATCTGGCTCGACCGAAAGCCCATCGATATACGAATGGTGCGACCCGCACTCGAGCGTATGAAAGTCGAACAGGCGGACATTAGCGCGATGGTTCAAGCAGACGAAGAATCCAGCACCGGCAAACTGGTAGCTCTGATCGATCAACTGCGCCTGGCCGAAATCCCCTATTCTGTTTCTACGGTAAAACCCTAGTCACGATGCGTCCTTTACCCGCTTTACCCATCAGCCGACACGCCACCTTTGTACGCTGCTTGCTCGCCATACCGCTGGCCCTGCTGCTGTGCCTGTTGGTGTTTAAAATATTGGCATCACTGACCGATGTTCGTGATCATGCATTCGACAAGCAAAGTGGTTCTCCCGCACTCAACTTTTTGCTGGTTGCCAAAGAAAGCGCACCCGAGTATCGCAACCGGCAGATACCGGAACCCGAGGAGATCATCCAGCAACCCAGCGATTTTAATCCAGCTGACCCCACTACCACCAAGGCGGTCGATCTCGATATCCAGGCGCCCACATTGTCAGTGCCAACGATCGATTTTGCAGTCAATGTTCAGCTAAGCAGCAGCCTGGCCAACCAAGGGCCTCCTCAGATCGCCGACAACCTGAACCTGACACCCTTTCAGAATAACCCTGGCATCGTAAAACGCATCGATCCGCGCTATCCCTCCAAGGCCTTACGACGAAAAATTGAAGGCCGTGTAACCGCAGAGTTTATTGTTGGCACAAAGGGTTACGCCCAAGACGACAGCATTAAGATCATTGACGAAGAACCTGCAGCGCTCTTTTCTTCTTCGGTAATACGCTCCATCAAACGATCGAAGTTTGAAACCATGACGAAAAACGGTCAAACCGTCGCCTACCGCACCCAGAAAACCTACCTTTTTCAGCTCCCCAAAAAATGAATAAAATCAATATTATCTTCACCCTTGTCTTTGGTTTGAGTATTTCATTCAGCACGGCTGTAACTGCATCGCAACTCTCACCCGGGGCTTATCAACAGCTCACCAAAGTCGAAAAGTTAATCGCCGAATCCTCCTGGAAAGAGGCAAAAAAACTCTTGTCTGAGCTGGATAAAAACACCAAAAACTCGTACCTATTGGCATTAACAGCTCAATATCATGGGCAAATTTCCCTGCAACAAGACAACCATAAACACGCGCTACAACATTTTATTAGAGCTTATCAATCCGGCGAATTAAGCAAAGAGGCCAACAGCCAACTATTGCATGCAATTGGACAACTCCATTGCAGTGTTGAAGAGTGGCTGCCCTGCCGACAAAAGTTAATCACCTGGGCACATCAGCACCCAGAACGTGTCAGCAGTAACGACCGCATCATTATCGCGCAATCCTTTTCTGCCACCGAGAATTGGCTTGAAGCGATTGACTATTCGAGTCAGGCCATTGCAAGCCACTCGGCGCCGCCCCTCAACTGGCACCGTTTACGTGTTGCCGCCAGTGCCAACCTAAAGCGCTGGAAGCAGGCGATCACCTTTCAAAAACAGCTGTTACACAGTTTCCCTGACGATCCCAGTGACTGGCGTCGCCTGGGGGCATTTCAACTTATGGTCGGTGATGAAAAAGCGGCGTTAAGCAGTTTACGCATTCCCTTTGCCAAAGGCTGGCTGACAAAGACCAGGGACTACAAACAGATCACCCAGCTTTTCTATAATCAGGGCATCCCCTTTAAGGCCGCCGAGGTCTTGAGCCTGGGTATTAAGAAAGAGCATGTTCCTGGAAACAGTAAAAATTTAAAACTGCTTGCGAGTCTTTGGTTGCAGGCCAACGAACCTGAGCGTGCGATCAAAGCCTATCAAGCATTACTCAGGGTCGAGCCTAAGCCTGAATGGCAGTCACAGCTTGCACGCCTCTATTATCAAAATGGCCAATGGCGCTTGGCCGCAGCGAGCTTGCTTGAAGCCTCCCAAAAAAATTCAGACGCGCAGCTTCGGCTTATGAGAGCTATTAGCCTGACACATTTGAAAGAATTTACGGCAGCCAAAGCGATTTTCCGTTCCTTGAATAACAGTGAAGCTACCAAAGATCGAGCCAAAAACTGGCTTTCTTACATAGATCGTATTAGCGCAAACCAGTAACCGACAATAACCATCCTGCTGCATTCAATGCTGCCCATTTTCTTACCTCCCTTCCAGGTTTTGGAACCAAGTAGCCTTTTCGAACATAGGCCGCCCGTCCTGATAAAACACGGCCAACGCCTTTTCTAACAACCGTTGCAAACGCTGCCAACAGCCAGAAAATCTGGCTGCTGAGGCTTTTCAGTACAACTCCACTCGTTTCAAAATTTAGGACTATCATTACAGTGCATACAGGAGGAGGTAAATATGACAACCAAACTCATTGTTGGACTGGATGGAAGCGAGCCTGGAGAACGAGCCCTGGCACACGCAAAGAAGCTATCAACACTGATCGGTGACTGTGCCATTGAGGTGGTTTATATCATCGAATGGTCCCCCTACAGTTTTCAAACACCCGAAGAAAATGCCAAACGCCATAAGCGCAGAGAACAGGAGATCAAAACAGCAACAGAACGGGTTATATCGCCCGCATTATCGGCCCTCAAGTCAGAAGGCTATACTGCCACCGGAAGAGTCTTGCATGGTGATGCAGCGGAACTATTAGACTCAGAAGCCGTTAAAGAGAAAGCCGAACAGATCATTGTCGCTCGATCGACAGATACAAGACTGGCCGCAAAACTATTTGGCAGCGTAACCGCAAAACTGGTCATGAACGCCAGTGTCCCCGTCACTGTCGTAAATTGAGGATTACTTATGCAATCTACAAAAATAATATATTGCGCAATCATCTCCCTCCTGACCGTCGTTCAAAGTCCACTCGTCTTGGCTCAAGGTAGTATCGATCAGACGGTGAATGAAGGATTTTCATGGGCAACGGGGTGGTTTGTAAGCCTGATTTTTGCGCCACTCCCCGGTACCAGCTTCCCCTGGATCGTGCTCTGGCTGGTCACAGGGGCCACCATCTTCACACTCTATTTCGGGTTCATTCAATTCCGCGCTATCAAGCACTCGATATCCTTGGTTAAAGGCGATTACGCCGACCCGCAGGACGCGGGAGAAGTTTCCCACTTTCAGGCCCTGGCCACGGCACTGTCAGGCACTGTCGGTTTAGGTAATATTGCCGGTGTCGCGGTCGCTGTTGGCATTGGCGGTCCTGGAGCGACCTTCTGGATGATTCTTGCCGGTCTGATGGGAATGGCGTCGAAATTCACCGAATGTACCCTGGGTGTTAAATATCGGAATGAATACCCCGATGGGACGGTGTCTGGTGGTCCCATGTATTATATTTCCAAAGGTTTCAAGGAAAAAGGTATTCCCGGAGGTAAACCTCTAGCAGCCCTGTTTGCCGTCTTTTGTATCCTGGGTTCCTTTGGTGGTGGCAATATGTTCCAGGCGAACCAGGCCCACGCGCAAATCAGCAGCATTGTAGGCAGTTACCCCGGCTGGATCACCGGTGTTATTTTTGCGCTTATCGTTTTTGCGGTCATCGTTGGCGGTATCAAATCCATCGCCAGAGTCACTGAAAAAGTGGTTCCCTTTATGGGGGTTCTATACGTGACTGCAGCACTGATCATCATATTGATGAATATCGATAAAGTAGGTTGGGCTTTTGAACAGATTTTTGTCGGTGCCTTCACTGGGCTAGGGATTGCCGGCGGTCTGGTTGGCGCACTCATTCAGGGTTTTAAGCGTGCAGCTTTCTCAAACGAAGCCGGCGTAGGCTCTGCCGCCATTGCCCACTCAGCAGTACGAACCAAAGAACCCATTACCGAGGGTTTGGTGTCTCTGCTTGAGCCGTTTATTGATACTGTGGTGATTTGCACGATGACCGCTCTGGTGATTATTATCACCGGCCAGCTCACTTCAGATCCTGCTACCGGGCTCTATCTGGTTGGCGACAACGGACATATCATAACCGCCGACGGCTCTTCTGGGGTTGCACTCACCTCGGCTGCGTTTGCATCGGCACTGAGCTGGTTTCCCTATGTACTAGCGGTCGCTGTTGTACTGTTTGCCTTCTCCACCATGATCAGCTGGTCGTATTATGGATTAAAAGCCTGGACCTACCTGTTTGGGGAAGGTAAAAACACGGAGTTAGTGTTTAAGTTACTGTTCTGTGTTTTTGTGGTTATCGGCGCCGCAGCCAACCTTGGCCCAGTTATTGATTTCTCGGATGCCGCTATATTCGCTATGGCCGTAGTCAATATCATCGGTCTCTACTTTTTGATGTCGCTGGTTAAGGACGACTTACACTCGTACTTGTCCCGCTTAAAAAGCGGTGAAATCAAACGATTCAAGCACTGATCTAATCCCATACCATCGCAGAACTTGTGGCGGTATGGGCTTTATCATTCAAGTCCGCTTAAAAAGCGTCGAGAGCTAGATGATTTGTTAAATAGAGGTGCTGTTCGGGAGGGATTATTCGTCGCCAGCGCCTCACCCCTTCGGGGCCGCCGTCGTACCTCCGGCGTTATCTCGCTGCGCTCGGTTCGAACCGGTGGGTTCTTATCAACGCCCTCATCGCTGCCGTTGATCCATAAAAAAGCCCGCTAAAAAGCGTCGAGATATAGATGATTTGATAAGTACTGGTGCTGTTCGGTCGGGATTATTCGTCGCCAGCGCCTCACCCCTTCGGGGCCGCCGTAGAATCTCCGGCGTTGTCTCGCTGCGCTCGGTTCGAACCGGAGGGTTCTTATCAACGCCCTCATCGCTGCCGTTGATCCATAAAAAAGCCCGCTAAAAAGCGTCGAGAGGTAGATGATTTGATAAGTACTGGTGCTGTTCGGGAGGGATTATTCGTCGCCAGCGCCTCACCCCTTCGGGGCCGCCGTCGTACCTCCGGCGTTGCCTCGCTGCGCTCGGTTCGAACCGGAGGGTTCTTATCAACGCCCGCATCGCTGTCGTTGACCCATAAAAAAAGCCCGCTAAAAAGCGGGCTTTTTTTATGGGTTATGGCGGTGAGGGAGGGATTCGAACCCTCGATACCTTGCGGTATACACACTTTCCAGGCGTGCTCCTTCGGCCACTCGGACACCTCACCAACAGGCCGATGCTGGAACAATGATAGATGCTCCGACAACAGCGGGCGCTACTCTATAACAACTCCCATGCAAAGGCAAACCGACAGGAATACAAAGCTTGGAGCTGGGTATTTTTTAACCAAAGACACCTGCAAAGCTGTTACCAATGTATCAACATAATCCCTTGGTTAAGACAGCTGGGAAAAATACTCGGGCACCAAATCGCTGGCCAGGCCGTTACGTTGCTCGCTAAAGCCACTGGCCACCTTGGAGGGCTCCAGGTTCAGTTCTACCGTATGAGCACCATGGCGCTGAGCCTCGTCGAAGAAACCGGCGGCCGGATACACATGGCCCGAGGTGCCAATGGCAACGAACAGGTCACATTGCGCCAGTGCTTCGTAGATCCGATCCATATACAACGGAACTTCATTAAACCAGACGATATGAGGCCGCAGACTGCCCTGCTCTTCGCAGCAGTCACAACGATCCTCCATGGTCAGTGGCCCCAGTTGCTCACGTATTGTGCCAGAGCGCTGACAACGGGCTTTGAGCAGCTCACCGTGCATATGCAACAGGGACTGACTGCCTGCGCGCTCATGAAGGTTATCGACGTTTTGCGTCACCAGAAGGAAATCACCCTTAAAGCGGGCCTCAAATTCTGCCAGCGCCTGGTGGGCAGCGTTGGGATGAACATCACCTGACACCAGTTGCTCGCGACGATCGTTATAAAACTGCTGAACCAAACGGGGATTAGCGGCAAAACCTTCCGGAGTCGCAACGTCTTCGATACGGTGATTTTCCCAAAGCCCGTCGGATGCCCTAAAGGTTCGAATGCCCGACTCGGCGGAAATCCCCGCACCCGTCAGAACAACAACCGATTTAAACCGTGTGTTCATAGCTGTTCCCGTTGCGGGTATTCACCCAATTGTGGAAAAAACGGTGTCGAGCATTCGCTACTGCTGATAATTCACCGTGTAACGAAGCTCACTTTCACCGGGAGGCATCTTAAAACGTATCAGGTTTGCAGTAGGTTGCTCTGCATCTTTACCCACAATCAATGCCCGTAGATTATGATCCCGATGCTGCACGTGCAGCCAGACCGCATCGGCCTTGCTATTGAACAGCTTCAATCGCCATTCGACCTGCCCCAGATTACGGTCCAGACGCTGTTGTTGCACCATTTCACGCTCGATCAGAATATCCGAAGCTTCGGCGGCACGTAGCAGTACGCTCTGTTGTTCCCCCCTGGATTCCAGCTGGCCGGAAAGAATCCATTGTAACTGGCCCTTGGCATCTTTATCGAACATACGCAGCTCACCCGCGGGAAGATTTCTGTCGGCCGTAAACTGATACATTTTCCTCGGGTGTTCAGCACGACCCGGTGCGCGCATGCCCATCACATCCAGTTGATAATGATCGGTATATTTCAGATCGTTAAAACTGAGCAGGGTAAACTGCTGCTCCGAGTAGGCGGGCAAATCCAGAGGTTGCTCTACCGGATAAAACTTTAGCTCGCCAATGGCTTCCGGTGCTGCTGATCCGCCACCATCCGCCATGGCAGATTCAGCCATCATCATACGCTTTGGCATACGCGATTGACCTGCACCCGTATCGCCGCTGGCCAGCACCAGTTTTACTCCGGGATAGTCAGTATTCGTCTGGTTGGTCAAGACACTCACCGCCCGACCAGAAATGCGTTGGCGTTTATGATCGACATGCAACTGGTATTGCAGGTGGTAACCAATGCCACGACTGAAATAGCGCAAGCTCAGTCCGTCGCCGCTCTTTGCCTGGCGAAGACGAGCACTCAGCTGAGGAAGAAAACTGCGTTCAGCAAAGTGTTCATCCCGGGTCGCAACCCTCAAACCATTCGGGTCATGCAGATCGACCATGCGCTGAGAACCATTCTCCAGCGTGGCAATGCCGATGCTGCCTTGCCAATCACTCAATACGGCTTTATGCGCGGGTGCTTGCATATCGCCATTCTGGTAAAGCAGCACTGGCTGGCCCAGCAGGCCACGATAAAAATTTTCATTATTCAGGGGTTGGCGCTGCAACTGGATCTGGTCCGCCTGCCCATTCTCACTGCGAATTTGCAAGGTCTCAAACAGCAATTGATCGCTAACGGGTTTAATCGCAATCCGGTGATCACCTTTGGTTAAATCAACTCCGTAGGATTGCTCTATCCAGGCCTGTCCAGGATACAAGGTCATGCGAGTACTGTGCAGGTTTTGTTCGTTCAGGGTTTGGGGTTGTGGTGCCGCAGCAAATAAGGGAGCGGTAACCACGCTTCCCATCAACAACAACGCAGGCAATCCTGTTTTTTTCATACCAATGCATCCCGGGCAGCGCCCTTTTGTACTTGTTGCATATGACGGTGAGCTCGAAACTTCGCCGTCAAACTTTCGATCACGATTAACTGAGCAGGTATCACTAACAATATAAGGAAGGTACCAAAGGCTAATCCAAACACGATGGAGGTTGCCATAGGGATCAGGAACTGAGCCTGCAAAGAGGTTTCAAACAAAATGGGAGTAAGGCCTGCAATGGTGGTCAGGGAGGTTAACAGGACAGCACGTAATCGTTTACAGGCCGCCTCAACAATTGCCTCGGTAATGGTCCACCCCTTCTCTCGTAGCTCATGGTAAAAACTGATCAATACGATGGAATCATTTATCACGATACCGGTCAGGCCAAACACCCCGAATAGTGACAGAATCGTCATATCCAGTCCCATAATCAAATGTCCAAAAATAGCCCCGGTAATACCAAAAGGAATCGCCAGCATGACCGCAATCGGCCAGGAGTAAGAAGAAAAAACCCAGGCCAAAATAATATAGATAAGCAATAACGCCAGCACCAGACCACTCAGCATATCGGCAATGGTTTCCTGCTGTTCGGCGCTGCGTCCTTCAAATTCGATGCGAACACCAAAACGGTCCACCAACTGGGGAAAAGTCCCCTCTTTCATTTGAGCGATAATTTCATCGGCATTTCCGGTATTTTCGTCAACATCGGCGGTCACCAATACCGCAAGCTCACCATCCACCCGGTTTAAATTATCAATTCCCTGACGGCTACTGAACTCCACTACATTATCGAGAAGTTCGGTGCTACCGTTGGGCAAGATAAAGGGCATCTGTCGCAATCGGTTCAGATAGTCCCGGTCAGCATCGGGCAACACCACTCGAACTTCAACCTCGGCATTGGCGTCATGAAAAACCTGCACCAACTGACCATCGAGGGCCGAACGCAATTGACGTCCTACCGCCTGCAACGTCAAACCCAGGGTTTGAGCCGCCGGCTTCAGGCGATAGATAATTTGCTCGCGACCATAGGGAAGGTCATCATCCACATTGCTCACTCCTTGAAAGGCCGTTAAGTCCTTTTGCAGAGCCAGAGATGCCTCCTTGAGACCAACCACATCGCCCCCCACCAACTTGATCTCGATGGGTTTACCCGGCGGACCGGCTTGCTGCTGGGCGATGGAAAATTTTTCAATTCCCGGAGGCAGCTCTATGCGTGACCGCCAGTCGTCAATGATTTGTTGATTGGTGAAATCGCGGTCATCGGCCGATACTATCTCCACTTTGAGAGCACCAAACTCATCGCCTTTTTCGAACAGGCCAGTAAAGTCATCCACCAGACCCTGCTTGTGCATTGAGATCGCATGGACGACCAGATCTCCTCCCAGCGCGTCATCGGTTTCATAGAGTTTGATTTCGAGATAATCCAGAAATCGATTGACCTCCTCTTCGGATGTACCGATGCTGAATTGAACCCGGGCATTAACAACAGTGCTATCAATGGTGGGGAAAAAGGTAAACTTGATCCAGCCGGTAGACAACAACGAAAGACTCAAGACAAAGAGTGCAAAGGCCGTCGTAATCGTGGTGGCCCGGTGCGCAATAAAACGACGTACCCAACCACGAAAACGCTCTTCACGAAACTGATCGAAGCGACCATCGAATCGCTGCCGCCATCGGCTTGGTGCCTTTTCATTTTTCAGGCTGTGGCGCAGGTGACCCGGCAGGATCAGGAAACACTCCACCAGTGACGCAATAATGACGCAGATAACCACCGTAGGAATATCGATCAGGATATTGCCGATATTGCCGCCAATCATCAGCAGGGGCAGAAACGCAGCGATGGTCGTCATCGACGATGCCACCACTGGCGCCAACATGCGCCGTGCACCACTGATTGAGGCATGCAGAGGCGTGTCCCCCTCCTGCAAACGCGCCAGCGTATTTTCCCCGACTACAATCGCATCATCAACGATAATGCCGAGCGTCATAATCAAACCAAACAGGCTGATCAGGTTGACACTGCCACCGTTCAAGTAGAGCACAGCCAGTGCGGCTAAAAACGAAACCGGTATGCCAACGGTGACCCACCAGGCCACCCTGACATTGAGAAACAGAAACAAAATGCCAATCACCAGAATCAAGCCACCCAGACCATTTTTCAGCAACAGGTCAATGCGATCTTTCAGATAGGTCCAACTTTCATCATAAACGATCAGCTGGATGTTCTCGGGAAGCTCCAGGCGTTTCCGCTCCAGCCATTCATTCATCAAACGGGCCGATTCCAGGGTGTCATCCCGCTTGGCTCGCATTAACGACATCTGAATGGCGGGCTTGCCTTGGTAAGTGATATAGCTTTCACCATCCTGGGGACGACGTTCAATCTGTGCCACATCCCCCAGGCGTACCAAAGCCCCATTTTCTTGAACGAGCAAGGGTAAGGATTCGAAACCACCGACACTGCGCTCCTGCCCCAGGCTTCGCACCATACGCGAGCCTTCCTTACGTCCTGCCGTGCCTGCAGGCAGGTCTCGACTGCGTTGACGAACCAGGTCGGCGACCTCTTCCAGGGTTAACCCCAGATCATGCAATTGCTGTGGCGCAACCTGTATGGCGATCTCCTCTTCCGGCATACCGGTAAAGTTGACCTTGCGCACTCCCAGCGCCAGCAACTCCCGTTCCAGCCGATACACCAGTGGTACCAATTCCGACTGGGTGTCAGTGCCGGTGACCAGAATTTTGGCAACTGACTCATAGCGGGTAATTTTTTGCACCACCGGCTCTTCGGAATCTTCCGGCAGATTGGTCACAGAATCGATGGCCTGTTTGACATCATCGAGCACCAGACCAATTTCGCTATCCTTATCCACCTCCAGATAAAACGTGCTGACTCCCGAACTGGATTTGGCAAAACTTTTATCTACGCCACTGACGCCTTTTAACTCCCGTTCAATCGGTATGGTGATGGCGCGTTCGATATCCTCTGCACTGGCCCCTCGCCAGACAACATTAACGGTAATCAGGTCGATCTCGAAGTCGGGGAAAAACTGGGTATTGAGTCGCTGCAAAGCCCAGAGTCCTGCCAGAATCATCAATCCCATCAGCAGGTTTGACGCAACCCTGTGACTGGCAAAGACCGATAAAAAACCGGAGGGTACGTTGTCTTCATTTTTTCGACTCATGGCTGCTGTCCATCAATATCAGACGCAGCCGTCAACACTTTCATGCCGCTAATGGCACCCGGCAACTGAGTGACCATTAGGTTTTCGCCATTAGACAATGCTGGCGACTTCAACAATATCCACTGCCCCTCGGAGTCCTGCCATTCGCCAACTTTGGTAATTTCTACAGACTGCAATTGATCATTAACAATACGATAAATACGTCGATCACCATAAATAGCCTGCGCCGGTACAGCGATCAGATTATCTTCGGCCGGCAGATTAATATCGATCACCACCGTACGGCCGATTTCCATAAAATTGCGGTCTCCGGCTGAGATAGAAAACAGGGCATCGACCCCTCCCCGGCCAGCATCAACGGCGGCTGCAAGACGATCCAGTTGAACAGCCCAGGTCTCGCCATCAACGGCGACCTGCCCGGTTATTTTTTGTCCCTGACGCAAACTTACCCTTAAACGAGTCAGGTAACGCGCTGGTATCTGGGCCCGTATTTCCAACTGACTGACATCGAACAGGGCCACCAGCGCATCACCGGATTTGACCCGAGCGCCCCTGGCGGCGGGCACCGATAACACCCTCGCATCGAAGGGTGCTTTCACCCGAGCACGCGACAGGTCGAGCGCAGCCTTTTCCACGGCGGCGGTATAACGCGCTCCCTGTGCTTGCAATCGTGCCAGGCGGTTAGCATGGTCAGCCAGATTCAACTCTATACGGGTAACCGCGAGCGCTTGCACAGCTTCGCTCCGTAGCGCTTCATCGAGCTGGGTTTTAGAGCTGAGATTTTTATTTTGCAGGGAGCGTTGTCGCTCGACACTGCGTTGGGCTATTGCCAGCAACAGCCGCTCGCGCTGCAAAGACTCCTGTTCGGAATCATGACGAGTGTATTCCGCGTTGATACGCGCTTCGACATCCTGCAACTCGGCCCGGGACTGTTTCAATGCCAGTTCCGCATCCCTGGGATCCAGCGCAACCAGCAGGTCTCCTTTAGTGACTCTGCTGCCTTCTCGGGCAGGAACCACTCCAATAAAGGCAGTAATGGGCGCGGTTAAGGTGACCCGGCTGGGTGATTCAATACGTCCGTAGAGCTGTAGTCGGGGCCGATAGCTACCAAGCTTGACCACCTGGGTGGCCACCAGAGGCAACGGGGCGGCTCCTGTTTGTCGCTCCGTTCGGCTTGCGCCCATGTTTAATGCCACAACCACCAACGCCGTCAACACAACCACTAACAACGGCACACCCCAACGACGCATGCGTGAAACCGGAGTCCCTGTAATCTCGCTCATTCCTTTCCTTCCAGTAATAGAAGCTACAATTCTTATGGCCAAACCATCATACGCAAAGATCGACTCTAGAAAAGGTCTAGTCCGAGGTTTGAGCCACCCTCGCAGACAATTAGTTTTTATCTATTAAAGATCAATATTTATTTAATTTCACCAATACCCTTATAACCTTCATTATTAAGTCAACACAAACCAATACCCAAGAGGCATAACAATGCAGAGCAACCGCGAAGGACAAAAAATACCTCAGGCGACCTTTAACATCCGCGAAGATAATGAGTGGAAGCAGCTCAGCACCGACCAGTTGTTCAGGGGTAAGAATGTCATCCTGTTTGCTTTGCCCGGTGCCTTTACCCCCACCTGCAGCTCTACCCACTTGCCCCGCTACAACGAACTGGCCGAGGTTTTCGCCGCCAATGGAATTGACGAGATCCTCTGCCTTTCGGTCAATGACACCTTTGTCATGAATGAATGGCAAGCGATTCAACATGCCGAAAATATCCGATTCATACCCGATGGCAACGGCGAATTCAGCGAGGGTATGGGCATGCTGGTCAATAAGAACGAACTGGGCTTCGGCCAGCGCAGCTGGCGTTATTCGATGCTGGTACGGGATGGGGTCATCGAAAAGATGTTTATAGAGCCTGATCAACCGGGCGACCCTTTCGAAGTATCCGATGCCGACACCATGCTTGAATATTTGAATCCAAATGCCCAGGCACCCGAGTTTGTAACCCTGTTTACCAAACCCGGCTGCCCTCACTGCGCTCGAGCCAAAGCATTGCTGGAAGATAAAGGTTATCGCTACGAGCAAATAGAGTTGGGTGGCCAAATCACGACTCGCTCATTACGCGCCGCCACCGGCGCCGGTACCGTGCCCCAGATCTTTATCGGCGGCAAACTGATTGGCAGCGCCGATGAGCTTGAAGCGCATTTGGCGTGATTGATGCCTATTTTAGCCCGATGCAAGCCTGCACCGACCTAAGACCTTCAATCTGTCGATGGTCTAGACTGAAGGAAGGTGCAGTGCGAACCGCCTTCGCCCTGTGCGAATGCCTTTAACTGTAAGGAATATCGATTATGACAAGGCCTTCTGTACGAGTCGCCGACTACATGACCAAAAACCATAAGCCAATCGCTTGCGGAACCGATCTTGGCGTGGTGGTCGAGCGCCTGACGAAAGAACACATTACCGGCTTGCCCGTGGTTGACGACCAACACCAGGTGGTTGGCTGGGTATCGGAACAGGATTGCATTCGGGCGGTCGTCAATGAATCCTATTACTGCGACCAGAAAGCCCGGGTGAACGAAGTCATGCGCACCGAAGTGCTCTCCGTTTCGCCCGAGGACGATATCGTCGATATCGCGAGCCTGATGCTGGAACAAAAACCCAAGGTCTATCCAGTGGTTCGGGACGGTGAACTGCAGGGGCTGATCACAAGGGCAGACATCCTGCGTGCCCTCAACGAAAATGGCAAAGGTTGCTGGCATCTGTCCTGATACTTGCTGAACATTTACCCATTTTAATAAGGCCGGCTATTGCCGGCCTTATTATTACTGCAATGCGATGCTTAGACCCTGTTATTCATAGGGGTTGGGAATCTCCAGATCGACCGGTTTGCTGTAGCCCGGCACATGCAGCGCCTTACTCGAAAACTCAATATCCTCGGCGCCCAGCACCCCTTCACCAAATTGGTAGATAGGACTGAGTTCACCCTTGGAGCAGCGAACATCGTACTCGGCCTGACGCTCCCGGGTTTGTTCATTGAGCGCGGCATGGCGCTTGATCGCCTCCTTACCGTGACGTTTCAGAAGAATCTCCTGGGTGGCATGAGGAGCCAAAATAGCGCCGGTGGCATTGTTACCGCCAAAACCTTTGGAGTTCAGGAACGCCACATCAAGACCTTGCGTATCCACCGATTCGTGCTGCATCAGGAAACGCAGCTGGTCCTGGTACACGTCATCCGCAATGTGATCGATGGTCGATATACCGGGGATGACGCCGTATTGCCAGGTACCCAGAGTAGCGGCGAGTTGGTCACCGGCCGCCGCTGACAGGGAATGGCCGACATAGGACTTGATCGCCGTTACCGGCAGATTGCTGATACCGAAGACCTGGGCCGCTTCGTTTAAAATATGTGATTCGGTAATACGGTTTTGCGGCGTACCCGTGCCATGAGCCTGAACAAAGCTGCGCTGCAGCCCCTGCTCACCAACGATGGAACGGGCAACCGCCATCGCCTTGCCTACCGTAATATAGTTACCCAGCCCGGGGCCGGAGATCGATTTCTTGAAGCCATCGGCATTCACAAACACATCCGCAACCGCCCCGTAGATATTCGCCCCGAGTTCCAACGCCAACTCGTCATCGCAAATAACAAAAAACTGCGCTGATTCCGCCAGAGTAAAGCCACAGTTACCAGAAAACGGACGGCATGCCCGGCGATGATCCGCACCCTCTTCGACAGAGCGGCCATCCAGTTCACGCAGCTCCTCGTCGGTGGCCAGCGCTCCCATGTTGCCATAGCCTTCAAATACCTCCGGGACCAGGGGTGCTTCGGAATTGCCGACCAGTACGATTCTTCGACGCCCGCTGCGAATATCATCCTTGGCCTGATTGAGGTTGTAGAGAAAGGTGGCGCAGGCTCCCATATTCGTGCCGGTAGCGCCAACACTGCCCAACACGTAGGCATTGATAAAATCGGCCGGCATTTCGGCCAACCCTAACGGACATTGCTTGGACGTCACACGCTTGCCCAACAGGCGAGCCTGCAACATCCCCCCGACGCCGTTGTAATCCAGTTGTGCCATACCACTGCCGGCATAAACGGCAATTTGATCCGGGGCCACGCATTGCTTAACCCGATCCCAATCAAAACCCAGGGAAGAGATAGCGTCGGACGCGCCGTAGACGCTCATCTGCAACCCGCGAGGATGATTACGTGACTGATACAATTTGGACGGATCAAAGCCGCTGGGTAATTGTCCTGCGGCATTGATGGTGGACTGACGGGTAATCGGGACCAGCAAGGGCTGGTTGGCCTCAAGATCAATGCGCATACGCTGGTCATCGTGCTCGGTTACCGTCCAATGCTCGGGTATAGGACTACCAACCCGCTTCTTATTCACCAACAGGGAAGAACCCTGATCGGCGCCGAAAGCCTTGTGCAAAGGGATAGCCTGGGGATCGAACAGATTGTTCTCCAGCTTGCGCACCAGCGAGCCCTTTAGAAGATCGTCCGACTCAACATCCGAGCGCCCCATCACCTGTGCCAATGCACGCTTGGTCGCTTCGGCATCTGCCAGCGATAACTGATCGATGACCAAACGACGGTAAGCGTGGTGGCAAGAGGTACGACCGGCAGGACCTATGCCTCCCATACCAATGATAACGGGCAATTTAACCAAGGTATTCTCCTTAAGCGGGTGTGCAGAAAGCATCCAATTTCGACTGATCCCAGTGTAATTCTGCGCCAGCACAAGAGATTGTACTATTCAGCCATTTTATAGTACTTATAGGCCATCAAAGCCAACTGGATCACAGGATCGCTCGATGCCAAACGTTGCCATTGTTGCTGTACAGCAGATGCTGGGTACCAGTATCTCCTTGCCCATGGAGATGTTGCATGCGGCAGACAGTTACCGTCACCTGTCCCGCAGCCAACATGATCCGCTGTCGGTCCACGTCGTCAGCATGGAAGATGCCCCCATCGACATGGCTGGCGGGCTGCGCATCTTGCCCGATACCCTGCTCCATCAGGCGACGATTTATGATCTGGTTATGGTGCCCGGCCTCTGGCGTAACCCGGTACCCATTTTGCGCGAGAGCCAGCCTTTGATCGATTGGTTGGCGCTGCAACATCAAGAGGGGGCCACCCTATGCGCAGCGGGTACCGGTGTTTGCCTGCTGGCAGAAAGCGGCCTGCTCGATGGCAAGGCGGCCACTACCCACTGGTATTATTTTGAACGCTTTGCCCGCCGTTACCCAAAGGTGCATCTGCAAAAAGATCACTTTATCACCGAAGACGACCAGCTCTATTGCGCTGGCAGCGTTAACTCGGTAGCTGACCTGATGGTGCATATCATCGAGCTCTTGTACAACAAAGACATCGCCTCGCGGGTCGAGCAGCAGTTCTCCCGTGAAATTCGTAAATCCTACGACCAGATTCATTACTCCCTGCACGATGCTCGCAATCATCCTGACGAGCCAATCATTCAGGTTCAGCAATGGCTACAAGAACACTATTCACAAGAGATCAGCAGCGCCCAAATGGCCGCCCGGGCCGATATGAGCCTGCGTACCTTCAACCGCCGTTTTCGAGCCGCTACCGGGCTCAGTGCCCGGCAATATTTGCTCAGGTTGCGTATTGAGTCGGCGAAAGAACTGCTCAGGCAAAGTGACCTGGACATTCATGCGATATCGGGAACCTGCGGTTTTAACGACGATGCCTACTTCGCCCGCAGTTTTAAACGTCAGGAGCGAGTCACCCCCAGCGAATTTCGCCGTACGGTTCGCAGCAAACTATTTTCACTCTAGTCCGGCTTTCACGGCAGCATGAATCTTTCTCAACTCCGCCCTCAGTGTCCCTTCAAAAAAGATCTCGACTGGAGTACCTTAGGCGCTATAAACGTGCTGCCTGCGAATATCTCTTAACCCTTTCACCCCTACCTGTGACAGCTGATCCCCGCTTGAAACAGGAATCGACACTGAGCGGGTTTAATGAACAGAAGAAACAGCAACCGCATGATGCCCCAGGCCGGAATCCAAGCATCCCTATGACACACCACTTCCCTTTTAGCGCCATTATTGGCCAGGACAGGCTCAAATTGGCATTGCTGTTATGCAGTGTCGATCCCCGAATTGGTGGCGTATTAATTTCCGGGCCACGGGGTAGTGCCAAAAGTACCCTGGCTCGAGGCCTGGCTGATTTGTTAAATGACGAACAGCATTTCGTTAATTTACCCCTGGGCGCCAGCGAAGAACAGTTGACTGGTTCGCTAGACCTGCAACAGGTGCTCGATGACAATCGGGTCGCGTTTCAGCCGGGGTTATTGAGCAAGGCCGATGGTGGCGTGCTTTACGTTGACGAAGTCAACCTGCTTCCCGATCATCTGGTGGATTTATTGCTGGATGCGGCCGCTTCGGGGGTTAATCATGTTGAGCGTGACGGTATATCCCATCAACACAGCGCCCGATTCACCCTGATTGGCACAATGAATCCTGACGAGGGCGAACTTCGCCCACAACTACTGGACCGTTTCGGCCTGAGTGTATGTCTCGACAATCAGTACGACAGCGCCACCCGCACAAAAATTGTCCAGCAACGATTGGCCTTTGATGATGCGCCCGAGCAATTCTTGCAACAGCAACACAATGCACAACAGGCTTTGATCGAACGCATCAGGCAAGCCAAACAACAACTCAGCAGCATTGTTATTCCTGAGCCAGTACAACAAGAGATTGCCCGCCTTTGCACCGAAGCCCAGGTCGAAGGTTTACGAGCTGATCTCACTTTTTACCGTACCGCGCGCGCCTGTGCCGCTTGGCAAGGTGATACCGAAGTAACCCAACAACATATCGAAGTGGTCTCCTCACTGGTTCTACTGCACAGGCAACAGTCTGATCAGCCACTAACACCAAAAGAGGCCGCGCAAACGCCACCACAAAAGCCAGAATCCCCAGGTGATCCGTCGACTACTCCGCCAACCTCATCAAAGCATGACTCCACCAAGCCAACGGGCACAGGTGCTGAAGCAAATGAAAGCGGCGAACAAACCGATGGCGACTGGGGACAACTTCCAGCGCAACAGGTAGCTGTTGGCTATCGACGAAAACTGGATCCCGTGGCGGTAAAAAAAAAGTCCTGAATCCAGCCAACAATGCC
This sequence comes from Aestuariirhabdus haliotis, assembly GCF_023509475.1. Lineage (NCBI taxonomy): Bacteria > Pseudomonadati > Pseudomonadota > Gammaproteobacteria > Oceanospirillales > Aestuariirhabdaceae > Aestuariirhabdus > Aestuariirhabdus haliotis. The sequence continues at coordinate 29,988 of NZ_JAKSDZ010000025.1, forward strand.
GCGACCAGCGTTGACGGCACCATCCTCGGCCCTTTTTCTGACCACGGCATTGCTGGTACCCCATCAGCCCAACGCGCGCTTAATGAACCGCAACAGTCTCGCATCGATTGGCCGGCCACCCTGCGTCATCCTGACAACAGGCAGCGGCGTCCCCTAAACAACCTGCAAAAAAAATCGCTACGGAGTCGACGGCCTCGACTTAATCTTATTCTTATTGATGGCTCCGGCTCTACCCTGTTGGCGCACAACCTTGAACAAGCACTGGGCTTGGTCGAGGGTCTGAACAACAAGCTGTACCAAAAACGCGAACGGGTCGCGATCATTCAGTTTGCTAACCAACAGGTATCCACGCTACTGGAACCAACCCGCGCCCCCAAGAAAATACGCCCACTGCTGCGTAAGCTTTCGGCCGGCGGCGGCACTCCGCTCAGGCAAGCCGTATTGCAAGGGCTGTCACTACTCGACAACGAAGCCAGAAAAAAACCACAAGAACACCAACACCTTTACCTGATAACCGATGGGCGCAGCCGTGATGCTTTGCACGATTTGAATTGCAAGGTGGAGGTTACCCTGATTGACACTGAGTGCGGCCCCGTTCGGCTGAACAATGCCAGGGTACTGGCCCAACAGCTGAACGCCCATTATTTTTCCATCGAACAACTGAAACACTGGAGCGAACCATGAGCGATGAACTGGAACAAAAACACCAGAAAAAAATGGCCAAATTAAAAGAGGTGGTAGACGCTCGCATCGAACAGGCGCAAGAGGAACGAGGCGTTCTGATCGCGTTGAAAGGTAATGGTAAAGGCAAAAGCAGCTCGGCTTTCGGCACTATGGCCAGAGCGCTGGGCCATAAACAAAAGTGTGGAGTAGTGCAATTTATCAAGGGCCGAATAGAAACCGGCGAGCAATTATTCTTTGGTAACCATCCTGGAGTTGATTTCCATGTAATGGGTACCGGATTTACCTGGGAAACACAGAATCGTTCTCAGGATATTGAAGCCGCCGAAAACGCCTGGAAGATTGCTGAAAGCATGCTTCAGGATGCCAGCTATCAATTATTGGTGTTTGATGAACTCACTTACCTTTTCAAATACAAATACCTGGATGTTAACCGCGTAGTAACAGCGCTGCAGGCACGACCCAAACACATGAATGTTATGATTACCGGACGCACTCTGGCACGAGAAATTGCCGACATCGCAGACACCATCAGCACGGTTCAGGACGATAAACACGCGTTCCGTGCCGGTGTTAAAGCTCAACCCGGTATCGAGTGGTAATACGCAGCGGTTGATAAGCGCTGCCTTTTACCTGCCTTAACGGGCATGGCCATCAGTCTGCCGAGAAAAAACGACCGATGGCCTCGGGAGCAGATTCAAAATAGAGGTGCAGATAAGACGCCCTGACCCCTTGCTGCTGATAAAACCATTCCCCCGGCTGACCGTTCTTTTGTCGTACGGCCTGTTGCCAACGAGACAAAGACTGATCATCCATTGATGAGTGGTGAAAAGTATGGCCGCGTACACGGCCTTCGGGCCAATCAATATACTGCAGACCTAACCCCTGCAAACGTTTTTCCAGGCGAGCATCCGTATCGAGCACACCGCACATTTCGGCGGTTGTGTCTTCACAACCGAGCGTTCGTGTCAGATAGAGCATGCCACCGCACTCGGCCAATACCGGCTTACCAGAGGCACAAAAATCTCTCACCGAACGCAACATGGTGCCATTAGCGCCGAGGGTTTCAAGGTGTAACTCGGGATAACCTCCAGGTAACCAGAGTGCGTCGACTTCCGGCAGTTCGGTATCCGCCAAGGGAGAAAATTCGATCAGTTCCGCCCCCATGGCTTCAAGGCAACGCCGGTTGGCGGGATAGATAAAGCTAAAGGCAGCATCGCATGCCAGAGCGATCCGAACGCCTTCGAGTCGCTTTTCACAGCGCCAGCGCTGCTCTGGCGCCGCAAAGCTGACCGGTTCTGGCAAACTGGTAATACCCGCCTCTTCGAGCACCGCCGCCCCCTGCTCAAGCATCTGCTCCAGCTCCTCGACCTCCGAAGCCTGTACCAGGCCCAAATGTCGAGACGGAAGTTGCATGCGTTCATCACGGGGAATACCGCCAAAATAACGCATGCCTTCGGGCAAGCTGCTCTCCAGCATCTGGTTGTGATTAGCACTACCCACCCGGTTGGCCAGCACACCAGCAAACGGCAAATCTTGCTGATAATTCGCCAAGCCGTAGGCCAGCGCACCAAAGGTCTGGGCCATGGAACGGGCATCGATAACCGCCAGCACGGGCACGCCAAACTCCCTGGCCAGATCCGCGCTCGATGGTGTGCCATCGTACAACCCCATGCCACATTCAATAATGATCAAATCGCTCTGCTGTGCGGCTGAAAACAACAACTCTCGACAACGCTCGGGACCTACCATCCAAAGATCCAGACTTTCCACCGGGTTTCGTGACGCCTGCTCATGAATCATTGGATCCAGATAATCAGGCCCAGCCTTAAATACTCTCACCTTCCGACCCAGGTTCGCATGCAAACGGGCCAAAGCGGCGGTAATCGTTGTCTTGCCCTGATTGGATGCAGGCGCGGCGATCAAGATAGCGGGACAGGTAACTGACATAGGAATTCCGATGACTAAATTGGCAAACCCTGTTGGGCTTGGATGGTAAAGCCGCGAACATAACAGGCGGCTATAGGTACAGGCAAGCCGGTTTCAGAGTTTCAATTCCCATTCGCCTGAGGCTTGTTTGCAGGTCGTCACTTCAGTATCGACCAGCTTATTGCCCTGACGCTCGGCCTCAATCTTAACCAGTCGACACTCAGTTTCCTCATCTGGGACCTTGCTGACCAATGTCAGCTGGCCCTGCAGGCCCGAATCCTCATTTTGCCAGATTTGCACATCCCCCACCTTATCCTTGGTAAGCAACTTCTTACCCGCTTCATTCAGAGCCAGAATATCCTCACGAGTCAAATCATCGGTACCCAAAACTTGATTACTGAGCCCTTTGGCCACGGTAATAGGTGCCGTAAGCAGTCCGGTAAAAAAACCTGAAACGACAGCCTGAGAAGCATTTTTCCCGACATCTTCAGCACCGGACACAATCGAATCGGCACGGTCCAGCATACCGGGGATAGCTTGCCTGGTTTTTTCAATCTCGAGCATTATTGGCGGGATCGCTTCTCGCACCGCTTTGACTTCCGCCAGAATATCCGGAATCTGCCCACGAATGGCTTCGGATTCTGCAATAACCGAAGCCGTACTGCCCCGTATTTGCGCAGACTCGTCAAGAATGTCCGGCATTAGCCGGCGCACCTCTGCGACCTCTTCCGTCACCTTATGCAGGGTGCTTTCAAGATTCATTAGCTGTGAGCCAAAGTAAAATATGGAACTCGCCAACAAAGCGATACTAGCTGCCAATACTAATGTGGCGATAACCCCCATGGGGCGCTTGGATGATGCCATTAGTCCCTTCCTTATAATCTCAAAACAAGCAAAGCTGGAGCATTGTCAGGCTCCTATGCGCTAACGCATTAACCCTCGAAACACTGTAGACTCCCTTATATCACACAACCATAGGCACGACGCGACTCCTGTTAAAGTGTCGTAGTAATCACCAGAGAGACTATGCGGGAAGAAACCCCTGAAGCAAAACGTCCGCTAAGGAGTGGTTATACCACCGGTGCATGCGCCACGGTAACCGCGCTGGCCGCCGCGAGTGCACAACTGGGGGTTATTGTTGGCCATGAGCTTGAGATCAGGCTACCCAGAGGAGAGCAGGTTCGTCTGCCATTGACTCGTCAAAAAATACTCAGCGACGGACGTATGGAGGCCGCCACCATAAAAGATGCCGGGGATGATCCTGACGTAACCCATGGCGCAACCATCTACACCCGTGTACGCCTGACTGAACAGCCGGATATCAAACTACTGGCGGGTGAAGGTGTCGGCATGGTTACCCGACCGGGACTGCCGATTGCTGCCGGAGAACCCGCCATTAATCCAGTCCCCCGGCGCATGATCCACGAACACCTGCGCCAGCTGTCGGAGCAACAGGGCTACCAGGGAGGCTTCGAAGTCGAGATCAATGTGGAAAACGGAGCCCATCTGGCGACCAAAACCATGAACCCCCGGCTCGGCATTGTCGGGGGTCTCTCTATTCTTGGCACAACCGGTATCGTAAGGCCCTTTTCCTGTTCTGCTTATATCGCCAGCATTCATCAGGGTATGGATGTTGCCGCCAGCAATGGTTATGACCACATTGCCATCTGCACAGGCAGCAATAGCGAGCGCGGCATTCAACATCAGCTGGATCTGGACGAGATCGCTCTGGTTGAAATCGGTGACTTCGTTGGGGCTGCCCTGAAACATCTGCATCGTACGCCACTCAAGCGACTCAGTATCGCCGGAGGGTTCGGTAAACTCAGCAAGCTGGCCGAGGGGCATCTCGACCTGCACAGTCGGCGCAGCAGCATCGACCTGCACCGTATTGCCGAACATGCAGGCACTATTGGCGGGTCAAAACAACTGCAAAACGACATTTGCAACGCCAATAGCAGCCTGCATGCCTTGCAGCTTTGCCAACAGCACAACCTGCCGATCGCCGAGCGAATTTGTGACGTCGCTTGCCAGCAAGCGCTTCGTATCAGCCGCAGTACGGTAGCCATCGATGTCTGGGCTTTTGACCGCAACGGCGAACTACTGGGCAGCGCAACGAAATGAAAATTTTATTGCTCGGTGGTATTAACGAAGCCAAAAAGCTAGCCGGTCAATTACACCGACTGGGTCATCAGGTCACCTATTCCGTTGCCGGTCTGGTGCGACAGCCGTTTCTCGAGTGCCCGGTGATCAGTGGTGGCTTCTCCCAGTATTGCAAGAACGAACAACCTTCCAGTGACTCTTCTGGCATCGAGGGTTTAATAAGCTGGTTAGGCCAACAGGCTATCGAGCTGGTCATCGATGCCACCCACCCCTACGCCGAGCAGATCAGCAAGCATGCGGTTATCGCCTCAGACAGGCTTGGTCTGCCCTGCTGGCGCTACCAACGCCCCGCCTGGCAAAGCAGTTATGAAATGCCTTTTGACGAAGTCGCCAACTGGCATTCGCTCAGCTTCACGCTGCCTCACTACCGTCGACCACTGTTTGCCGTAGGCCAGATTCCACCAAAGCGATTGGATATAGCCGAACACCAACAATGGCTGGTACGCAGCGCCGTTCCGATTTCGCACCGACACCCCCGGTTAACGACGATTACTGCGATTGGCCCTTTCTCGATCGCCCATGAAGAACAGATGCTTCGATTACATCGAGCCGACCTGCTGATCGCCAAAAACAGCGGAGGCTCGACCATGAATAACAAACTGGCCGCCGCCAACCGGCTCAATATTCCGGTCACGCTGTTACAAAGGCCCCGTTTGAAGAGTGCCGATCGTGAATTTTCTGATCTCGAATCATTGATCAGCGCCTTGCCCAACCGAGTTTGCTAGAACAGTCACTAGAATCTGATTCAAGCTGCTATGAAAAATGATCCATCATGTAGCAACAGCCCACTGTTTGCGGCATCAAGAAGTGCTAAAATAGCCGCCTAACCGTTCATTAAACAGTCATCCACTGTCGACCCTCAGGCCAAAACATGCAGCCTTCCGGCTGGTCGTCAGCAACCAAGTGAATCCTATGACCCAATCGACCAAACCCGCCCTGCTTGTTGTAGGCCATGGCTCGCGTGATGTAGAAGCGATCGAAGAGTTCCAGCAGCTCACCCGGCACCTTCAGAAGAGCTACCCCGAAAGGCTCTGTGCGACCGGTTTTCTGGAATTTGCCCGGCCACTGATCAGTGACGGGATTGAACAACTGCGCCAACAGGGGGCACAGAAAATCACAGCCATTCCGGGTATGTTAATGGCCGCCGGCCATGCCAAAAACGATATTCCCAGCGAGCTGAATACCCTGCAAGCCGAGCACGATAATCTGGAAATTACCTATGGCCGCGACCTCGGTGTGCACCCCAAAATGATTCAGGCGGCCCAGTCCCGCATTGAAGAAGTCGAACATCAGTTCGGTGACAACTACGATCGCAAAGACACCCTGCTGGTAGTGATCGGACGAGGGGCCTCGGATGCGGATGCCAACTCCAATATTTCCAAAATTACCCGGGTACTCGAAGAAGGCATGGGTTTTGGTTGGGCGGTTACCGGCTACAGCGGTGTCACCTCCCCCCTGATTGGTGATGCTCTGGCTCGCAGTCATCGACTGGGCTTCAAGCAAGTTATTGTGTTCCCCTATTTTCTCTTTACCGGCCGCCTGGTAAAAATGATCTACCGAGTCACCGATGAATACCAGCAACAACACCCGGACATCAAAGTTGTTAAGGCACCCTACTTGAACGACCACCCACTGGTGCTGGAAACCTTTATCGAGCGTATGCAGGAAACAGAACAGGGTACCGGCAATATGAATTGCCAGATGTGCCAATATCGGGTACAGATTATCGGTTCCGAGCACAAAGTCGGTCAGCCCCAGGAAGGACACCACCACCATGTCCGTGGTGCTGGCACCGACCATGACCACCACCATGATCATAGCCACCACCATCATAGTCACGACCACTGATCCGGACAGTGGCGAGATATTAATACTGAAATACCTATAGCCAATGGCGACAGCAATCCCATGTACGACTATTTAAAAGATCCCATCGCTATCGAACGTGAATCCTTTCGTCAAATTCGCGAGCTGAGTGATCTGTCCGGATTTTCCGAGGATGAGTCACAAGTAGCCATGCGGTTGGTCCACACCTGCGGCGACCCTGCTGTACTGGATAGCTTTCGAATTTCCAGTCAAGCCACTGAAAAAGGTCTACAGGCGCTGGCTGGTAACGCGCCTATATTGTGCGATGTTGAAATGGTGCGCCACGGCTTAACTCGACGTTATATTAACAATCCTACCCATTGTTTTCTCAATCTGGATGGTATCGGAGAACGCGCCAAAGCCCTTGGCGAAACCCGAACCATGGCGGCTCTGGAGCATTGGGTCCGCTTGATGGACGGTGCGATTGTGGTGATTGGCAATGCCCCTACGGCCCTGTTTCGATTACTGGAGATGCTCGCCGCCGGTGAAGCCAAACCCGCACTGATTATTGGCATGCCCGTCGGCTTTGTTGGCGCCAGCGAATCCAAACAGGCGTTGTGGGAAGCGCAGCACTGGCTTGATATTGGCACCATCACATTATTGGGCCGCCGAGGCGGTAGCGCGCTGGCCGTATCGGCCCTCAACGCACTGGCCAGAATCCAGGTCGGAGAGCGTTACTGATGACTGTCAGCAGGACAATCGACTGGACCGGCCCACCACTAACGGTGATCGGTATTGGTGCCGAAGCCTCCACGCAGATGACACCCGAAGCCGAGCATGCTCTCCACAATGCAGAGCTGGTGATCGGCTCTCAGCGCCATCTGGATAGCGCTGGTCCATTAAGTCCAAACACCCAAACTCTTCACTACCCATCGCCGCTTAGTGAACTACACAATGTACTCGATCAACATAAGCAACAAAGCGTCGTATTGCTGGCCTCAGGAGACCCATTGCTGTTTGGCATCGGAGGTTTTCTTTCACGAATATTGAACAGCCGGCAGCTGCGCTTTATCCCCGCCTTATCAAGCATCCAGCTGGCCTTCGCACGTCTGGGTATTTCCTGGCAGACAGCATCGGTGGTCAGCCTGCATGGCCGGCCATTACAACGGCTGCGCAGCGCACTGGCTAACCGCCGTACACTGGCACTGTTAACCGACCATCAAAGTCAGCCACAAGATATTGCCCGGGAATTACATGCGGCGAACCTTCGACAATCTACCCTCTGGGTTTGTGAAGCACTGGGGAGCGAACAAGAGCGTGTGCGGCAGTTCAGTATTCCGGAGTTGTTGGATAAAAACCTCAACACCTCTTTCCACCCCTTGCATGTCACTCTGGTAAAAACCCTGGGTATGGGCAACGTTCAACCGGAATTTCCCGGTATTGATGACCGCCAGTTTGCCACCGGCGAAGCTCCGGGTCAGGGCATGATCAGTAAACGCGAGGTGCGATTAAGCGCATTAAGCCTGCTACAACCTTGCGCTCAGGATATTGGTTGGGATGTCGGTGCCGGTTGCGGCGCCCTGGCGGTCGAATGGGCACGCTGGAATCCTTTAGGGCAAGTCTATGCGATAGAAAAGCATCCAATAAGGGCCGAGTTCATAGAACAGAATCGTGACCAGTTTGGGGTGGATGCCAACCTTCGAGTGGTCCAGGGCCCTGCACCCAATGCCCTGCATTCGTTGCCGAATCCCGATGCGGTATTTATCGGCGGCAGCGACGGGCAGCTCGATCATTTATTGCATTATTGCTGGCAACAGCTGCAACCAGGCGGACGTCTGGTGGCCAGCGCCGTCACCGAACAAAGCCGTGCCACATTACTTGCCTTTTCCACCACGGATGCCATGAACGGCATTGATTGCCACTGGACCCAAATTCAGGTTTCTCGGGGTGACACACTGGGTAATCAGCTGTTACTCAGGCCCAAAGCCCAAGTGTTATTACTACAGGTGCGCAAACCCTTTTATGGCACCGAAGGCACCGGGCATGACTAAGGTTCGAGGAACCTTTTGGGGTGTAGGCGTGGGCCCGGGTGCTCCCGACTTGCTCACTTTGCGAGCCGTTCGAGCCATCGCTTCGGCCGACCTGCTGATATATATTCAGAACCCGCGAGGCTTCTCACTGGGCCGTCATATTGCACGGGAAGCATTGGCGTTACCGGAACGGAACCCGAATCAAGCCGAGTTGCCGATCGTCCTTAACATGAGTAAGGATCGCACTCTGATTAACGAGCAATACGATCAAGCAGCGGACACCATCAGCCAGCACCTTAGCCAAAACCTGACGGCGGTGTTTCTTTGTGAGGGAGACCCCCTGTTTTTTGGCTCTTTTATCTATTTGCAAAACCGCCTGCAAAAAAAGCACCGTTGTCGTGTTGTACCCGGTATCACATCGATCAACGCTGCCAGTGCGGAAACCGGAATCCCCCTAACCTTAATCGATGAAAGCCTGGCTGTGCTCAGCTCACGCTCCAGTGATAATGAGATTGAACAGGCTCTGCAACAATTTCATAGCCTGGCCCTGTTAAAAGCCGGCCCCCATCTTCCCCGGCTACTTGAGCTTCTGGAAAAAAAGGGTCGCTTAGCTGATGGCGTCTATCTGGAACGTATTGGCCATGACGACCAACATATCGAATACGACCTGACAAAACTGCAGGGCCACATCGGCCCCTACTTCTCTCTTCTACTAGTGACTCGGCAGGAGCGTCCACTGCGATGAAAGGGTCAATCTGCATCTTCAGTTTAACCGATAAAGGGCTTCAGCTGGGCGAACGCCTGGCGCAACAGTTATCGGGCGCCCGACACCTGCATCGGCCGGAAAATTTCACACAACAGGTGCAAACATGCTTTCAACAGGGTGATCGCCTGATACTGGTTTGCGCTACGGGCATTGCGGTTCGCACCCTGGCTCCTGTGCTTGACAACAAACACGATGACCCGGCTGTGCTGGTCATGGACGAAACGGCGCGTTGGGTGATTCCCCTGTTGTCCGGCCATGAAGGCGGTGCTAACGAATGGGGTCGTCAGATAGCAGAAATACTCGGGGCACAATTGGTATGCACCACAGCCAACAGCTATCAGCACCCAAAATACGTATTAGGCATTGGCTGTGACCGAGGTTGCCCAGAAGCAATGATTGAAACGCTGGTTCAGGAGACTCTCTCATCACATCAAATTCAACTCTCTGATGTGAGCTCAGTAGCCAGCATTGATCTAAAAGCCGATGAGGTGGGTTTACTGTCCTTCTGCCACAACCATCAATTGCCCTTCGTCCACTTCTCTTCGCCGCAGTTACGCACCGTAGAGGATCAGTTAAGCGAACGCTCCGAAATCGTTTTTCGTGAGGTCGGATGTTACGGCGTTGCCGAAGCCGCCGCGTTATTACAAGCGAGTCGGTTAACTGGTCGCTCATCCGAACTGTTTATCACCAAGCAAAAAAACCAACGAGCCACCTGCGCCCTGGCGCGCAGTTATGAAATATAAATGGGTTGATACCAAGTGCGAACATTCTCGCAAAGCTCTAGCGCCCAAACTAACACAAACCATAAACGCACCTTTTTACCCTATAAACGGCCGACACAACACCTATGACCAACCCTGTAACAACAATTGGCTCCTCCAAGGAATCTTCCTCGACCGAAAAACCCTCACGACTCTACCTGGTAGGTATCGGTCCAGGTGATCACGCTTACCTGGCACCGGCGGCAAAACAAGCTCTGGCCGATGCCAGTGATTGGGTTGCCTACCAACTGTATCTGGATCTGCTGGCTGAGCTGGGAACCGACAAGAAACACCATGACCTTCCACTCGGCGCCGAAATCGAACGGGCTCGATTAGCGCTCGAGCTGACATTACGAGGTAACACCACGGCATTAATTTCCAGTGGTGATATCGGTATCTATGCCATGGCTACGCTGGTATTTGAACTGCTCGATTCGGAATTTTGCCCGCAGGCACAGCGGATAGAAATTGAAGTGGTTCCCGGTATATCTGCGGTACAAATGGCCGCCGCACGCGCGGGTGCACCTTTGGGCCATGACTTTTGCACCATCTCGCTGTCCGACCTGTTGACCCCCTGGGAAACCATAGAAACCCGTTTGCATGCCGCAGGTCAGGGTGATTTTGTTACGGCTTTTTATAATCCGGTCTCCCGTCAACGGGACTGGCAATTGGCCCATGCGCAAAGTGTTTTGCTCCAATACCGCCCAACCAACACCCCGGTGGTCATTGCTCGCAATCTGGGTCGTGACGACGAAACCGTTACCATCACAACGTTGCAGGAGCTCGACCCCTCCCGAGTTGATATGTTGACACTGGTACTGGTCGGTAATAGCGAAAGCCGGTTATTAGAGGGTGGCCGCTGGGTTTACACCCCGAGGGGCTACCGTAAAAAATTGTCAGCAAATACGGCCAGTAGCAAGCAAACGGAAAACCAAGAGGAGAACTGTTTGTGAGTGTCTATTTTATTGGCGCGGGCCCCGGCGATCCCGAACTGATCACAATAAAAGCTCAACGTCTGATCCAGCAATGTCCGGTTATTCTCTATGCCGGCTCATTAGTTCCGGTAGAAATTCTTCGTGAAGTGCGAACCGATGCCACCGTCATCGACACGGCGCCCCTGAACCTGGACGAAATCATCGATTTGATTGAAAACGCCCACCAACGAGGCCATGATGTCGCCCGAGTTCATTCCGGTGACCCTTCGATCTATGGCGCCATAGGTGAGCAAATTCGCCGTTTGCAGGGTATGAAGATTCCCTACGAGATCGTACCCGGGGTCACTTCCACCAGTGCCTCTGCAGCAGCACTGGGTAATGAGCTAACCCTGTCGGGCGTTTCCCAGACGGTGATTCTGACTCGTTATGCCGGCAAAACACCGATGCCGGAGCAAGAATCCCTTAGCGAACTGGCTCGCCATCGCGCCACATTGGCCATTCACCTTGGCATAACCCGAATCCACAAGATTGTCGACGAGCTACTACCTCATTACGGTCAAGACTGCCCGGTGGCGGTGTGCTATCGAACTGGCTGGCCCGAACAACAGTTGATTCGTGGCACCCTGGCTGACATCGTTGCCAAAGTGCGCAACGCAGGTATCAGCCGTACCGCTCTGATTCTGGTTGGAAATGTGTTAAATCCTCACCAATTCGACGATTCCTGGCTTTACAGCGAGCAACAGGCCCACGTTTACCGACCCAAGGTAAAACCAGCGACACCAAGACAGGTAAAGCGTGACGCAACAACAAACAGCCTCAACACAGACACTACCAACACAACTACCACCGGTCCGACCGGATCCACTCCCTCTTCCTTACCAACAGATACCCAATAAGATTATGAACCTGAACAAAATACCCGCCACCATCGTTACCGGTTTTCTCGGCAGCGGTAAAACGACCCTGCTCTCCAACATTCTGCGCCAGGCCAATGGCAAACGCATTGCGGTTATCGTCAATGAATTCGGCGCACTCGACATTGATGCTGACCTGTTACGGAACTGTCCGCTCGATTGCGACGACGAGCAAGAAGCAAACAATGCTAGCGATAATGGTGTATATGAGCTCGCCAACGGCTGCATTTGCTGCACGGTTGAGGAGGAATTTCTTCCTGTTATGGAAACCCTGGTGGAACGACGCGACCAGATTGATCATATTCTGATTGAAACCAGCGGACTGGCACTGCCCAAGCCCCTGGTGCAGGCTTTCAACTGGCCACAGATAAAAATGCATTGCACGGTCGATGCGGTCATCACCCTAATCGATGGCCCTGCCTTGGTCGACGGCCGTATTGCCGACGACCCTGATCGAGTTAACGCCCTGCGTCTGGCGGATGAAAACCTCGATCACGACCCCAGTTTACAGGAGCTGCTGGATGACCAGTTGCATTCCGCGGACCTGGTACTGATCAGCAAGCAAGATCTGTTACAACCCAACCAGCTTGAGTCGTTGCAACAGGCGTTGAACGCTCGTATTGGCGACGGCGTACGTTGTCATCCGATGCAAAACGGTGAAGTGGAACAGTCGCTGATTCTTGGGCTGGAATCCCAATCGGAAGCACAGATCGAACACAAACATACTCATCACGATCACCATCATGCAGAGGGCCAGGATCACCAGCATGCTCATGATCATTTCGACTCCATCAGCCTGTCCCTGGGTGAGGTCAACAGTGACCGCTTGCTGGAAGAGCTGGAAGCTTTGGTTTCAGCATACCCGATCTACAGAGCCAAAGGCTTTCTTGCCCTTCCCGGTAAACCCATGCGGCAGGTGATACAAGGCGTCGGCCAACGCTTCGACCGCTATTTTGATCGTCCCTGGCAGTCGGATGAAGAACGTCGTAGCCGTATTGTTCTTATCGGGAAAGGTCTGGATACGAAACAGATTGAGCAACGTTTGCAGGCATTAGAGGCCTGACATGCACCTGCTGGCGGCCAAACCGGGAGGGTTTTCCGACGATGAAGGCATCATAGATCTGCAACAGGATCCGGCCGAGCTGGTGATTCTGTCCGCCCAGGATAGCTCACTGGCTCTTTTAGCCGAGACAGCAGAAAGGTTACCCGAATCCTATCCGGAATTGCGTCTCGCCAACCTCAGCTACCTGTCCAAGCCTGCGGCCTATGACCTCTATTCGCACCGGGTGATCGAGCAGGCTCGCGTGGTCGTAGTGTCTTTGCTGGGCGGTCGAGGCTACTGGCATTACCAGCTCGAACAACTCGAACAACGCGTCGCCGAAACCGGCTTGACCCTGATCGCTGTGCCGGGTGACGACCAAGCCGACCCGGATCTGGAACGCGTCTCTAATGTGTCTTCCGATCTGTATCACAATGTCTGGCGCTTTCTTCGCGAAGGTGGCCCGGAAAACAGCGATAATTTTTACAAACTGTTGGGTGACAAGTTTTTCGACCTGCCACTGAGCTGGAATCCGCCCAGGATATTGCCTAGAGGGTTGATTTATCACCCGGCGCAGCTTCATGCCACGTTAAAAGACTGGCAAGCCCAATGGATCCCCGATCAACCCATCGTATTACTGCTTTTTTATCGCTCCCATATCCAAAGCGGAAATACCCAGGCCTTCGATCAGCTGATAGAAGAAATATGCTCACAATCGTTAAACCCTCTGCCGCTCGCGGTGGCGTCGCTCAAAGAAGACGAGTGCCTGGCACTGGTGAACCACCTTTGTCAGCAGAATGAAATCGCGGTAATTATCAACACCACCGGCTTCTCCTTGAATAATCAGGGCAACGCAGCACTAAGCTCACAGCCGATGACAGAGACAGTGGCTATCGAGAGCGATGCGCCAATATTGCAGGCTATTCTTGCCGGCAATAGTGAAGAGGACTGGCAACAACAAAGTCAGGGCTTACGCCCCACAGACATCGCCATGAACATCGCATTACCGGAGATGGACGGCCGTATCATCACCCGGGCGATCAGCTTTAAAGAGATTGCACCACGCAACCAGCGCTGTCAGATTGATCCGGTGCATTATCGACTGCACCTGGAACGCGCGGCTTTTGTAGTCAATCTGGCGCAGCGTTGGGCACGGCTGGCACAAACCCCAAACAGCAATAAGCGCATTGCCTTGGTGCTGGCCAATTACCCCACCAAAGATGGCCGCATCGGCAACGGCGTGGGATTGGATACACCCAACTCTACCATAAACATTCTTCACGCCATGCGAGACCATAGCTACAACGTCGACAACATTCCCGACGATGGCACCGCCCTGGTTGAGACATTACTGCAATGGGTCACCAACGATACCGACAGATTAGCCCTGCGCCCCTGTCAGCAGAGTCTCAGTATCGAGCGCTATAAAACCTGTTTCTCCCAATTACCAGCATCCTGCCAAGAGGCGGTGACGGAACGCTGGGGGAACCCTGAGCAGGACCCAAAGGCCCGTCAGGGACGAATTATGGTCGCCGGCATCAGACTCGGTGCGACTTTTGTCGGTATCCAACCCGCTCGTGGTTATCAAATGGATATCGCAGCCAATTACCATGATCCCGACCTGGTACCGCCCCACAGCTACCTGGCCTTCTATTTCTGGCTGCGCCATGAGTACGGCATCGACGCCATTGCCCATATCGGTAAACACGGAAACCTGGAATGGCTTCCCGGCAAGGGCACCGCCCTGTCTGGTCAGTGCTGGCCGGATATCGCGTTGGGTCCACTGCCCCATATCTACCCTTTTATCGTCAATGACCCCGGTGAGGGGGCCCAAGCCAAACGCCGGACGCAAGCGGTTATCATCGACCACCTGATGCCCCCATTGGCGCGAGCCGACAGCTACGGCGATATGGCAGAACTCGAATTGCTGGTCGATGAGCTCTACCAGGCCATGGGCGTCGATAGTGCTCGGGAAAAGCACCTGCGCAACAAGATTGTGGACAAGCTGTGCAGTTCCCATGTGCTGGAGGAGCTGCCCTGCAGCCAACAACAGGCCCAGCACTCGACGAATACTACACAGGGCATTAGCGAAGAGCAGATCCTTAATGAGCTGGATGCTTATTTGTGCGACCTGAAGGAAGCACAAATTCGTAACGGACTGCATCTGTTTGGCTACGGAACCGAGGGTTTGCAACGCAGCGAAACCCTGGTTGCCCTCACCCGGCTGCCCCGTGGCGACAGCCCTGAGGATCAAAGTCTGCTTGTCTGTCTGGCCGATGACCTTAAACTAGGCGATAGCCAACCTGGCTTTGATCCCCTGTCTCCGCTTGCTGCCACGCCTTGGCATGGAAGCAGGCCGGAGCGGCTAGCGATCATCAGTGGTGATGCCTGGCGCACCGAGGCTGACACAAGGGAACGGCTCGAACAGCTTGCACTTGAGCTTATCGAACGACATTTTGGCCAACCAGCCCTGCCGCTAACAAAACTGGCAGAGGAAAACCTTCCTCTTACAGCGCAGCTGTTCCAGCACATTCAACAGGCAATTCTGCCGGCCTTCGACGGCAGTCCCGATAATGAACTGCGTCAGTTTATCAACGCTCTCGATGGGAAATTTGTACCTCCCGGCCCCAGCGGCGCCCCCAGCCGAGGCCGTCTCGATGTGCTCCCCACGGGCCGCAATTTTTATTCCGTTGATAGTCGTTCCATACCGACTCCTGCAGCCTGGGAACTGGCCCAACGCAGCGCTGACCAGCTGCTGATGCGCCACCTGCAAGACCATGGTGAGTATCCTAAAACCATCGGCTTGTCGGTATGGGGCACAGCCACCATGCGCACCGGCGGTGATGACATCGCCCAGGCCATGGCGTTGATGGGCGTACGCCCTCGCTGGGCTGCAGGGTCGAACCGCTTGAACGGTTTTGAAATCATTCCAGCCTTTCACCTCGGGCGCCCTCGCATCGACGTCACCCTGCGGATTTCGGGTTTCTTTCGTGACGCCTTCCCGAATGTGATTCGTCTGTTTGACGCTGCCGTACAGGCCCTGGCCGAGCATGAGGAATCCGGAGACAATAACCCAATCCGGCAACAAAGCCTTCAGGAAGAAGCCATGCTGTGCCAGCAAGGACTCACCCCGGATCAAGCCAGACAACAAAGCCGCTGGCGCATATTTGGCTCCAAGCCCGGCGCCTATGGTGCTGGCCTACAGGGGCTGATTGACGAGCGTTGCTGGGAAAGCGAGAGCGATCTGGCCAGTGCCTATATCAACTGGGGAGGTTATGCCTACGGTCAAAGTGACAGCGGCACCCAGGCATTTGCCGCCTTTGAGCATCGCCTGTCGGGGCTGCAGGTCGTGATGCACAACCAGGACAATCGCGAGCATGACCTGCTGGATTCTGATGATTATTATCAGTTCCAGGGTGGCATGAGTAACGCCGTTCGGGTGCTCTCCCCTGAAGCGCCAGCTATCTATCACAATGATCATTCCAATCCGGCTCAGCCCGTGACCCGAACTCTCAATGAGGAGCTAAACCGGGTGATCCGCTCCCGGGTACTGAACCCTAAATGGATTGAGGCGATGCGTCAGCACGGTTACAAAGGCGGCTTCGAGATGGCTGCGACGATAGACTATCTATTTGCCTACGACGCCACGACCGATCTGATCGCAGATTACCAATACGCCGAGGTTACCAAGCGTTTGCTATTGGATGCAGACAACCGGGCATTTCTTGAGCAATACAACCCGAATGCGTTAAAAGAGATGGGAGAACGTATGTTGGAGGCGGTGCAACGTGGATTGTGGCAGGAGCCTGGCGACCATCAGCAGGCCTTGATCGATCTGCTACTGGAGCTGGATCAATCGGAAGAGCTATCGCTTGGGACCCAGCCACACAAGCCACACCAGGATAACAGCGCCACTTAGAGCCATTCCAGCTGCTGATTACAGAGCACCGCGTCATAATCCTGAAGACCGTTTAAGACCTGCTCCATACGCTGCATGACTTGAGCTCGAGTCGACCCCAGAATCAAGACGGTCCATTGCGCCTGTTGATGGAGGTCTGCCTTATCCGATTCGGCGACCGCTAACTGGGACTGCTTACCCACACGATCACGCAGACCTCCTAATCGCTGGCGTTTTTCCTTTAGCGAACGACAGCCAGGTAAGTGAAAATCAAGAACCAGAACGGCAATTTGCACGATCCCCCTCCAGACTCTCCCTATTTGGCTCTCGGTCATAGCCGTCATTTCCCATCTTTAGACCCTTGACTGTATGTCTATTGGCAAGCCCTGCTGACGCAAGCGGTCGCGCAGTAATGCGATCTCCGGTTGGTTCAGAAACTCCCCCACCGGGGTCATTTTATCCATGGCGCGAAGATAGAGACGGTCGCTGCCCAAAGGATGGGAAGCCTGCTCCACGCATACCCGGGTCCATTGCCGTGGTAGATCTAATGCCTCTTCCGCATACAGGTGCCCCTTCTCCACCACTAACTGGGACTTACCTATTCGAATTAACTGCTGGCGTGTACTGGCGCGGCTGGCCAAAAAGAAGCATACCGCTAATGCCACAATCTCCAGACCGACAAAAAGCAACACCCAGGGCGCACCGAGCATCATAAACCCGAAAGCAATGAATAGCCCTGCGACACTGATACCAGCCAGCACGCAAAGGTTGATCCGCCAACTGGCGGACTGGTTAGCCCTTAGCAGTATCTGAACTTCATTGGTTGGGGTGACCTGTGTGGCAACCATAGCTGGACTCCGAAGAGTGGGTTCACCGTCTTAGTATAGATGCCATTTTTGATCACAATCTGCCCCTATCTTGCCCGATTTATGCCATGGGTGAGCCCTAATGCCTTGGTTTAATAAACCTGAACTTAATCAACAGCGGCCCACAACCCGGGCCAATCAAGCAAGGGGAAACACCATGAAAAAAGCCATCGTACTAAGTAGCCTGCTGCTGACCGCCACCCTTCCGTCATTGACAATGGCTGAGGAAAGCAGCCGTGAGGGAATCATTGGAATAGGTAGCGGAGCCCTTATTGGCGGCCTGGTTGCCGGCCCGTTTGGAGTCGTCATTGGCTCAGGAATAGGCCATGCGCTGGGAGAAAGCGTTAATGAAGCGGAACAGGCCGAAACCAAAGAGATCTTGCTAGGAGAAGCGCAAGCCGAGTTACAAGCACTTCGACAGCAGCTTGCCGACAGTCAACAGAAGAACCGTACGCTGGAAATCGCAAACGCCACCTATGAAAGCCGACTGCAATTCGAAGGCTTGCAACTGGAAGTTATGTTCCAAACTGCTGCAACTGACATCTTACCGGCTACTCGCCAACGGCTGTCCGAGCTAGCCCAGTTTCTGAAAGACAACCCGGCGGTGAATGTTCAACTGGATGGTTATGCCGATGAACGTGGGGGTGAGGCTTATAACCACTCGTTATCGCTTCAACGCACCAACAGTATTGAGGACTACCTGATCGACCATGGTATAGACCCGGCGCGCATTCATAGCCGCGCTCATGGCAAGCAACTGTCACAAAGTTCCGGCGGTAATCCGGACCTGCAAGCCCTGGATCGTCGCGTAAGCATTGAACTCAGTGTTACGCCTCAAGGGTCGCCGGTTGCCAGCCGTAAATAGGCGCAAGACCTCATTCACAAATCATCAGCAACAAGGAGGACCCTAAATCCTGCCTTAGCCCTTGGCGCCAAACGGACTTGGCGCCTTTTTTATGTACAGGATGTACGGTATAGCACGATAGCCAGGGATGGCGGTAGTGCCCAACAGGCGTCATAAGACGCCTCCCCTCTTATTCCGGACAATGATCGCAACTTTACACACAGACAATCCATTAACCCGGAAACGAGTATCCTGACCAAACATTAATCCCACGAATAACCTTACCTCGATTGAGATCTCAGGCTAGGCTAGGATCATCATATCGACACAACATCCATTTCCACGCTTGGACCAAGGACCAGACATATGCCCTCACAGCAACGCGCCTATCTCTATGGCTTGGGTGCTGTTCTTTTGTGGTCAACGGTGGCGACCGCTTTTAAATTGAGTCTACGTTATCTCGACACTCTGCAATTATTGTTTTACGCCTGTATTAGCTCCATTGTGCTGATACTGGGAATTCTGGGTCTGCAGAAAAAATTATGCTACATCTGGCCTCAGGCAAAAGCAGGTTACAAAACCTATTTACTGCTCGGTTTCCTTAACCCATTTGCCTACTACCTGATTCTTTTTCAGGCCTACGATCTGTTACCTGCCCAACAAGCCCAACCGTTGAATTATACCTGGGGAATCACTCTGGCCTTGCTGTCGATCCCCCTGCTCGGTCAACGAATCAGTCGTTGGGAAATTTTTGCGTGCCTTATCAGTTATCTGGGTGTAGTTATTATTGCGACAAAAGGTGATCTGGCGGGATTGCACTTTGAAAACCCTTTAGGCGTTAGCCTGGCACTGATTAGCACTATCATCTGGGCGCTTTACTGGATACTCAACACAAAAAGCCCACATGATCCAACTATCGGCCTATTGCTATGTTTCTGTTTCAGCTTGCCATTTATCACAATAACGGTCCTGACTTTTTCAAGCCTTATCGTTGCCGATTGGCGCGGACTGGCAGGCGCTTTCTATGTTGGTGCTTTTGAAATGGGATTTGCGTTCGTGTTATGGATTGGCGCTATGAAAACTGCTACCAACACTGCCAAAATAAGCAATCTGATCTTTCTATCCCCCTTCCTGTCACTCTACTTTATTGCGACTTTTGTAGGCGAGCAGATCCACAATGCAACTTATATTGGTTTAGGGTTTATATTGGCGGGCGTTTTCCTGCAATCGCAGTTGGGTAAACAATCACCCAAGAAAATACACCGCAATAATTAAGGCACCTTTGATTAATTCGGATAGATCTCTGCGGATCCTAAAATGGTTTTTATCAAGGCGAAGCTCGCCGTTCATGTCGAGACCTGAACAAGGGCTTCAAC
>NZ_JAKSDZ010000026.1 GCF_023509475.1 Aestuariirhabdus haliotis
TGTTCAGGTCTCGACATGAACGGCGAGCTTCGCCTTGATAAAAACCATTTTAGGATCTGCAGAGATCTATCCGAATTAATCAGAGGTGCCCTAGCCTTTCAGGCCCGAACCGTCGAGCAGGAAGAGGTAAAACGATTCCATGTCAGCGAGCTACCGGACAACCTCATTCCCAACCTGAAGTGGCTGATCCCTCTGGCGCTGGATCAACAAACCGACTTCTCCCAACCGATCTCCATCCAGGAGATTGCAGCCGAGCGGCTGGAAGCCTAGTTCGGTATTCTGCAACTATCGACAGTTAAGTACCTGCCATAATTGATCAGATTGTTGCCCGCTGATCGCCAGTATTGCCCGTTACCCTTTAGCTTTTTAAGGGGGCATCTATGCAACGTCATTTAATCATCAAGATAACGATCATAGCCATACTGGCTCTGTTGATTCTAATCCCGGTCAGTATGGTGAAGTACAAAGTTTATGAAAGGCAGGGCTACCTCAATCAAGCCAGGGCCTCGGTAGCAAAAAGCTGGACGGGGGAACAGCTGATCGTCACTCCGGTACTGGTAATCCCTTACCAGATATCAACCATGGCTTCGAAGGTGTTCTATACCGATAAAGGCCAGTCCGTTGTTAATAACAAAATTTCCAAAAGAGAGAAAATCGTCTTACCCGACCAGCTAACCAATCGCATAACTGTCGACAACAAAACGGTTTCCAAGGGCATTTATAAGGTCCCGGTTTATGACAGCCAAGTAGAATTGACGGGGGCATTCAGTGCAAAAAAATTGCAACAAGCACTGGCCAACATCAACAATACTCCGGGCATTGAGAATCTGGGCACGCCCTATCTGGCCGTGCACATTTCCGATATGCGCGGTGTCGATAAGGCACCCGAGCTAACCATCAATACCGCCACCATAGCGCTTGTTCCTGGCAGCCAGCTAACATCTTTACCCGAAGGTTTTCACGGTTTTTTAAGTGACAGTACCGCGCTGGAAGCCAAGCAGACATTCAAGATAAAACTCTCGCTGCGCGGCATGGGAAGCTTCTCCTTCCTACCGCTGGCCGATGATGCCAGCAACCAGATGGCATCCAACTGGCCTCATCCCGAGTTTATCGGCGCATCTCTGCCCAAGGATCGTACGATCAGTGCCCAGGGCTTTACCGCCAGCTGGTCATCCTCCCGCTATTCCAGCAACGCAGAGAGCCTGTTGAGCAAATGCCTGGCGAATGATACCACCTGTTATGAGCTGACCAACGCCTCATCGGGCGTCAGCTTTATTGAGCCCGTCGATATCTATCTACAGTCTGAGCGTTCCATCAAATATGCCATGCTGTTTATAGGCTTAAGCTTTATCACTTTTTTTATTGTGGAGCACATTACCAACCTGAGAATTCATCCGATTCAGTACGCCTTTGTCGGCCTGGCCATCTCGGTGTTCTATCTATTACTGATCTCGCTGGTCGAGCACATCAGCTTTGGCTGGGCTTACCTGATTGGCGTTATCTGTTGCTGTTCTCTGTTGATTTTTTACGTGCGCTATATGCTGCATAGCCTGCGCTCATCATTGCTCTTTGGGCTGATGATCGCAGGGCTCTATGGCTTGCTCTATGTGATCGTACAGGCGGAGGACTTTGCCCTGTTGATGGGATCCATTCTGGTATTTGCGGTATTAGCCGCCCTGATGGTAGCCACCCGACATATCGATTGGTATAAGCTGGCGCCATCAGACAAACCGATAGAACAATAAGGTGATACGCAAAGTGAATAACAACGACAGGGCCATCTGCGCACAATTCAACGGATGGCCCTTAGCCGGTTGTAGCTATCGACGATGTAAATCCATTAGACCACCGATCGCTTATAGAGCTGGGCAAAGTAGTATGCGAACAAGATCAAAAAGAGGCCATCACCCATCACAACAACGAATATTACCGGGCCAGCTATGCCTGCAACATACAGGTTTAACAGAGTAATAATAAAACCAAGTTTGCCAATACTCCCTATCACTACGATGCCGTAGTGCTTTACCGGATTAGTCGAAACCATCAGATAGCCGACAAAATAGGTGAGTGTCGTTCCCCACGCCCCTTTGTAGACAGCAAACATAAGCGGGTCCGAAAGCCCTCGATCAAAGAACAGTTCGAATGTAAAAGCTGTATTGAAAAAGCCGAAAATGGCTCCTGTCAGATTCCAAAGTGCTGCGACTAGAAACAGGGTGGTAAATGCAGAACGTTCCATGTGCTTGTGCCTATCGTGTCAATGCGGATAAGCAACAATGGCATAGGATAAAGATCCCGCGCATTTACATATGTAAATAGATCCTGAAAACGACGCTATTTTTTACGGATTCGACTGAGCTGTGTAGCACTGATACCCAAATAAGAGGCTATATGATACTGAGGGATAGTCTCTTCAAGCCCTGGATGCTCATCTTTGAAAATCAGGTATCGCTCTTTTGCATCCAGCAAAGCCATCTCGAGCTGCTTCTTTTCATTCCAAACGAAAAACTGCTCGGCAATGTTCCGGCGTAGTCGCTCTAACTCAATACTGTTGCCGGATAATCGCTCAATTACATCAAAGCTGATACGCCATATCGCACAATCGCTTAATGCCTGTTGTGGCAGCCTGTTCTTCTCTTTGCTAATCAATGATGCATAGGACCCTATAATGGCCGGGGCAGTAAAAAATGTCTTGTTGTATTCTTTGCCCTGCTTGTTGGTATAAAAAGCCCTTACAGCCCCCTGCTCAAGAAAAGCAATTTCGTTGGCGTACTCACCCTCTCGCACAAAGTAGTCGTCTTTTTTCAATTCATCGTACACACAAGCAGATTGTATGATTTCAAGCGTCGACTCTGACAAAGGGCCGTATTGATTCAAATAGGAAAACAGGTTTTTCATTATTATTTTCCATGAGTAACACGAGGTAAACGCTCTATCGTTGACGATCGCATCATCTTCGATAATTCAGGTGCTCTCAGGTTCATTTGATACCTCACATCGATTTGATTTGGATTCTCTGTCCGGTGTTATGGTTTATCGGTTGCGCACACAACCGTTTCTTCAATCACCGCCTCGGGCATCAGCACCTTCAGATGTTTAATCATCTCTTGCCCCGCCTCATGCAAATAGTCCAGTGGCATTTCCGGCAGGCTCTCCAGAATAAACCACATATTTCGTGTCTGGGAGTCGATGCGTGTTCGAACACCCTGGCGCCAATTCCAGCGCCGGCAGGTTACGCCAATGTCATCACGCCAAATCACCTCTCCGGCATCAGGATGCTCTGTTGCGGGTTCGCCATTTTTGACCGTATCAAAGACCTCCGTGCCATCGGCCACCGTCAGCGTTGGCCTGCCCCGGTAGGCATCAGCATTTTCACCACCAACAGGAATGGCATAGCGAATACTGATGGCATTGTAGATATCGACAATGGGATCAATACTGGGTATTGCACCGTCTTTCAAGACCCGCTTGCGTAATGCAGCAGCGGAACAGGGGGTTCGGTTTGGCTTGGCACCAAACTGCCTGAACGCATCACCCCAGGCCTCAATGTGCGCTTGTGCCCAGGGATAGTCCGTTTCCTGTGCCGATACGCAGGCCTCTTTTAGCATCCTTGCGGCATAATCAGCATTCTCCACCTGAGTACCTTTAACGGTGATACTCAAGGCTCTGAAATCGGGTGCTATTCGGGAAATACTCGCGTCAATCGAGGGTGATAACATTGTCATTGGTTTACGCTCTGATTGCTTTGTCTGCAACAGATTACCGTGAAATTCGCAAAAATGTAATTTTTCACGAACAGCCCAAAGCAGACGGTAATTCGATACTCTCAAGCTGCAGGTAAGGACAAGAACACCCGATAGGATTAGGTGATGGCGTCACAGCTTGCTGTCTGCAAAGACCTTTCAAAACTGCATAAACAACTAACTGCATTGGTTATATTCCTATTTATAGGACAACCTGTCGTACTGGGACTGTCGAGTTCGGAGATGGTATTGCTATCGGCCACACTGCTTATTTCGAGTGTCAGCTTTTCCAGTGGCCAGTCAAACATTCTGGTGGGAACCACACACCTGCTGCTGTTCTTTGCCTATGTTATTCTGATGTTTGGATAGAAAAAACAGGCCCAGTTTAGCTGGGCCTGTTCTTAAAAAGAAATCATGAACCTATATAAGGGCTCTGCCTCCTTATCCCAGTATTAGTTATTTTTGAGCACTGCGAATATCCATAATTGGCATGGCACCTTGGCCCATCATAGTTGAGGGCAACTTGCCATCCCAGGCTTGAGCTTCCGTGAGTTTGACGATAAGCGGATTATTTTTTAATGCTTTGGCCTTGGCTTCAATGGCCTGCGCTTCGGCTTTACCCTTGAGGAGTATTGACTGAGCCTCGGCCTCGGCAACTTTAAGTATTCCTTTCGCCTTAGCATCCGCAGTATTCACGGCACGAAGTGCCTCAAGGCGCTGCCTTTCCAGTTTATGCTCTTCTGCGGCAGCAAGGTTTTTCTCTGTCTGCTTGATCTCGATTGAATTTATATATTTTTTAGGCAGTACAATATTTTCTATTTGAATATTATCTACCACCACCGGAAAACCTTCCATCTCTTGAGCGAGACGATGCTCAATGCCCTGAATGGCAGAGGCTCTGTCCTGAATAAGCTGCTCAGCTTCAAACTGGGGAATAGTATCTTTAGTGGCAGACCTGAATCGAGGGTCTAGAATACGCTGTTCAAATTGCGTTAATCCACCATATCTTTTGAACAACTCAAGAGCCGCTTCCTTATTAACAGTCCAGTTGACGGAAACCTCTATGGTGACAGGCATCTGCTCTTTGGTACTGGATGCCATTTTTTCTGCATTTTTCCTGGTTCTTACCTCTATCATTTCAACGGTTTCGATAAAGGGAATTTTAAAATGAAGACCTGGATTCTCTTGATCCATTGCCTCACCAAAACGTTTCACAACACCGACATGACCCTCGACCACAATATAGTAAGAGTTTAAAAGTCCTACCACTAACACTATTAATGGAATCCCTTTGGATATGTTTGCCAGATTCAAATAATTCTTGATACTAATATTCATTACTTCCCTTACAACAGTAACTGGAATTTTCGATTTTCACCGAAATGATGACACGAACTCGTACCAACAAGATCGGAACTCATGCTTAAAACGGAGCGAAGTATAACCCAAGCCGATTTTATCTTTCAGATAAACAGTCGAGGTTGGCGATAAAGATTGATAATGATATCGACGACATAAGTATATAAGGGCTTTGACCCCGCAGACTTTATATCTTTATTTGGGCAATCAACTTAGCTGAGCCAGTATTTGCCCATAATTTTTCTTATACTGCTCGTAGTTTTCAATATGCTTAGGATTGAAGTTAACGCCTGTTTTACCTTTTGGAGACGATTCAACGACCTCTTGAGGGAAAACATACACCTCTCGCTCACCTATTGGATCAACCAGCCCACCTTCCATATTACTAGGAGCTTAGCTAACCATAAGCCCAGTATTCGCTGCTATTTCACCCATCGCCAAATATTCAGCACCATTGGCAAGTGCTGCAGTTATTCGATTTTTAATTTTACTCATAAATTCACTTCACTTCTTCGTATCAGCATGGGTGAAAAAGATCTCTATCCGATCAAACGATTAAAAGGAAATCGCTTCAACCCACCTACTAACAACACCCAACTACGTCCTCGGACTGCGATCACTATTAATAAACTTGGCCACAAATACCGCCGTGCCGTGCTCCTCGAAAGAGCGCTTCATCAAGCGGGTCAATGCCGACATTAACAGATCGTACTCACCGAACAGCTGGGTACTCATGCGGTTGGGCACCACACGAATATTGCCTTCCCGGGAGAGCTGATCGATCAGCTCAAGGATGGGGCCTTTGTAGCCGTCCTGTAAGGGATAGAAACTCAGTTCAATCGACAGATCCATAGTGCCTCCTCGGGTTTACGAAGCATCCTTTGGATACTCCGATAGCTATTGAAATTACCCCAGCCGCGATTAACCCTCTTGCAGGGTTTTCAAGAACGCTTCGGATTCGGCAATGGAACGTTCCATCTCTTTCACCAGACGACCGACATCGCTCTGGATGGTTTTCAGTTCGCCTTTCAGGGCATCGATCGCTCGCGCGTTCAGGTTATGCTTGAGGAACAATACCTGGTCTTGCAGCGCCGCCAATACCGGTTGCATCTTGGCCTCTGAGCGGCGCATGGCTTTGATCAGGCTTGTGTACTTGCTTTGGGTATTTTTCAGCTTACGCTCGCTCTGCTGGCGCAGACTGGCATTGCTGTATAGTTGCAGCTCTTCGCGCCACTCATCGAACAACGCTTCGGAGACATCCTCCACCGCTTCGATACGGTCGGTTACGGCTTGCGCGGCATCACGGCTGGATTCGTATTCATCGTTAAGCAGGTCATACTTGTCGGCCAGCGCCTGGTCTTCGATGGTGACTACGCTGCGGTATTGTTCCAGCGCCGACTTGAACTGCTCCTTGGCATCATTCTGGGCATCGCGGGCGTCTTCCACACGGTCAACCATGATGTCGCGCTTGTGCACGCCGACCTGTTCCATGGCTCCGTAGTAAGCACTCTGACAACCTGCAAGGGCGATGCTCAACACCGCCAACATCCCCGCTCGAATCCCTGTCTTCAACATATAATTACCCTTAGCTTTTTAGTCTCATTTTCTGTCGGCCGAAGCTGTCATGGTGACAGCTTCGCTTGCCTGCGCGGCCAGAAACAACCGGTCAGCGTTGCATCAAAGTGCAGCCAGTATGGTTTCTGCGCTGCTGACGTCGATGCCTTTTTCGTCGATGTTCAACAGCTCCACGACACCATCGTTAACGATCATTGCATAGCGTTTGCTGCGGGTTCCCATTTTGAAGCCGGAGGCATCCAGGGTCAGGCCCAGGGCTGTGGCCAGCTCGGCATTACCGTCGGCCAGCATGATAATCGCTTCGGCGTTTTGCTCCTTGCCCCAGGCGCCCATCACAAAGGCATCGTTGACGGAGGTGCAGATAATGCTATCGACACCACGGGCCTTGATGGTGTCTGCATTGACCACAAAGCCAGGTAGATGGGTCATGGAACAACCGGGGGTAAAGGCACCGGGTACGGCAAACAGCACGACTTTCTTACCCGCAAAGAGTTCGTCGGTGGTCACATCTACAGGGCCTTTGGCCCCCATAACTTGTAATGATAAGGAAGGGATTCGATCGCCGATCTGGATACTCATAGGGATTACCTCGGGTCAGGTTGAGGGGGAAACAAAAATGGCGGAACGCCAGTGTTATCAAAGTCTATGCCGATCGCACCACATGTCAATCGGCATAGCTTTCGCGCCGTCTACTGACGGCTTAGCGATCCAGTAACGAGAGTATATTGCCGGTGCACGGATTCACCTGCCCCTTCAGCGTTTGCTGATACACCTGCTCGGTGGCCGCAACACCCAATGACTCATCAACCTCCATCCACTGGTCAACGAACTTGATGAATCGGAACCAGGCGGTGGCAACCCGGGTTTGGAACTCGACGCCGCCCCACTCCTGCAATCGTTTCTGGGCCTGGGTCGGGGCAAAGAACATCTGCGGCGTCGGGCCAGGCAACTTGCCCGACGCATTGGCCGTGGCATCCCAATGGGACGCGCCCACCCGGCAACTGTATTGCAGCTGGTCTTGAAAGTGCTCGTGCAGTTCACCGATGAGGTCGGCCATACCGGCAAAGTCGACCAGTGCCGTGGGCACGCCGGCATCCAGTTCGCTCACACGATCGTAGGTCAGTACGCGATCGTAACAACCCAGGCCCTGGACAAAGTCGAGGTTCTTCTGCGAGGTCAGGCCGACAATCTCATACTGCTGCTCGCGAGCGTCGCGATGCTGCTGCAGCAAAAAGGCCATGCCCAAAGCGGTTTTGCTGGAGGCACTGGTCAGTACCAGTGACCGGGCGCCAAAAAAATCACTGTCGGCAAAGAAGTCGTCCAGCAGGAAGGAGGTGGTAAACAGCGGCCGTAACAGCATCTGCAGGGCTTCGGTATCGGCGCTGTAGATCGGATCGGCGGCCACCCGAATGTACTGGTTATAGATCACCGGTAACGACCGCCGATGTTCGGTGCCATCGACAAAGCTGCTGTCGTTAATTTTGGCTGGCTGCATCACCACATGACTGGCCATGGGGAAATAACCGTACACACGCTCACCGACGGAAACCGCATCGCAGTTTGAGCCAATCACATCGGCAAAACCCCAGACCGGGATCACACCACGACCAGAGGCTTGCGGAAAAAACTCCCAATACCGCAGCATATTGCCCATGGCCGCATAGGTGATGTTGTTGGCTGTGAAAGAGAAACGGTCCACTTGAAACAGCACCTGCCCCTCGGCCAGAGAGTCAGTCTTCTGCAATGCTTGCTCGAGCACCTGAAGATCGGCAAAGTCGGTTTTGTCGACGGTGCAGGTAACATTGATCGGCGTATTGCTAGGGCTCATTCGACAGCTCCTGTATGGGTGGTGTTATGGATAAAGGTAACCACTACCTCGGCCAGGGTTTCGCCCTGATCTTCCTGCAGGAAATGACCGCCGTTGGCGATGGTGGTGTGGTCTTGCCCGGCGCAGCCAGGAATCAGTTTCTGCATCAGCTTGTCACCCCCGGCGGTAATCGGGTCGGAGTCGCTGAACGCGGTCAAAAAGGGTTTATGCCATTGACTTAATACTTTCCAGGCCGCCCGGTTTTTCTCCGAGGCCGGGTTATCGGGAGTAATAGGCACCAGCAGGGGAAATTGCCGCGCGCCCTCTTTGTAACGCTCATCGGGATAGGGAGCGTCATAGGCATCGACCACCGCCTGAGGCAATGTCGTTGTGGTCGCCTTATCGATGATACTGCCGGTGGGAAATTCAGGCACCTGCTGGGAGAAGGCCTGCCACTGTTTAAAGGCATCGCCGGGATCATGGTCGCCGGTCGGCAGCATGGTATTGGCGGCCACGACGCGGGCGAAACGCTGGGGGTTTTCCGCCACCAGGCGCAAACCGATCAAGCCACCCCAGTCCTGGCACACCAGGGTAATTTGCTCCAGCTCAAGCTGATCCAGCACGGCCTGCATCCAGTCGACATGACGCTGATAGGTGTAATCGCTGCGTTGGCTGGGTTTGTCGGTACGACCAAAACCCACCAGATCCGGGGCGATCACCCTGTGCCCGGCAGCGACCAGTACGGGAATCATTTTACGATACAGATAACTCCAGGAGGGCTCACCGTGCAGCAGCAAAACCGGCGCCGCCTGCGCCGGCCCCTCATCCAGATAGTGCACCCGCAAACTGCCGCCCTCGGTATCATCGACGGTCAGGTAGTTGGGTGAAAAGTCATAGCCGGGCAGGTTATCAAAGCGGCTATCGTCGGTTCTCAAGCATTCCATGGATCGCTCTCCTGTTATTTTAAAATGATCGCTCTAATATTGGGCACATCTTTTTCCATTGTGATTACTGCGCTATTTCATTCTTAGTCCTTCGCCAGGATTTGTCCGAGGGAGGCTAGTGCAAAAGCGCCCTGACCGAGGCCATGGCCGGAGTCAACCAGCGGCGATTGGTCGCCACCTGAGAACTCACCAGCATGCCATTCATCAGCAGGCCGAGGTGCGCGGCCCGGGCCTGGGCATCGATGGTTGCCGGTAGTGCGCCCACCTGCTGCGCACGCTGCAACGCACTAATAAGCCCCTTTTCGGCCTGCTTCATACCCATGGCTACTTTTTGACGTACCGCTTCATCGTGGGGGCCGAGTTCGGTGGAGGTATTGATCAGCAGGCATCCCAGTCCGTCGTAAGCCGCTCGGGGTTTGAAGCAGTCGAGAAAGAACTGCTCAATACCCTTGACGGGATCTCCCTGCAACAAGAAGCGCTCGACTCGATGACGAACAACGCAGTCGATGTAATGATCCAACACCTTCAGAAACAAGCCATCCTTGGAACCAAAACTGTTGTAGAGGCTGCCGGGGGTCAGCCGAGTCGCAGCCTCCAGATCCTTCATACTGGTGGCCGCATGCCCCTTGCGCCAAAAGCACAGCATGGCACTGGTCAAAACGGCTTCTTCGTTATAGGTCTTGGGACGCGGCATCGAATGAACTGGCTCCTATACTAGAGTGGTCACTCTAAAATAGACATCTGCTCTGCGCAAGCAGCACCGACAAGCATGGCCTACTGAAATAGGCGACTATCGCTTTTATGAATAATACGGTGATGGATGGTATGCGATGGATAACACTACGATGACTAGTCGCGATATACGAACGCTCGAGAACTGCTCGCTCGACACCAAATGGCGCGATACCAGACCCACGCATTGAATAGAAAAAGAGGCTATCTTGAAATGTCCCGGCAAGCAGGGGCCAGGATTTTCCCGCGTGGAAATTCACACGCGGGATAAATGAAAAGAGGTCAGTGCAACCTTTACTGGCAGCGCGCTATATCAGTTTCATCAATCTCAAGGTTTTCAAAGGCTTCCTTGGCCTTGGGACCGAAACACTCAAGAAACGCCTGACCACCATCGACACTCTGGGGATAGCTGTTCAGACAATAACGATAACCTTCCTCGAACTCTTGCAAATAGCTGTTCTTTTGCTCTTCTGTGACCCCTAAACAGGCCATCCGCTGACTGAGTTCCGGCGAGTTACGCATCTCACTCATCACCGTCTCGATGATGCGGTTGGTATTGGCGTCGGCCATTGCATGGGGAGCCAACAAGGCCCAAAACAGGGTTATGGATAGCAGCACCCGTTGTTTTACTTTCATCAATAAATTCCTTTTACTCTTTCCTTGTATGCCCATGACCAAACATCACGGGACGATATTCAACACCATGGGACCAGGTGCAACACAGTTGTAAACAAAGTCACCAGAGAAGTCACCCTGTTTTTTTATCCGTCATAGCACAATATGCTTAAACCCTCAGCCCATCTGGGTTTGCGCCCCAGAATGAGTTTCAGTAGGACCAGAGTAACAACAGCATTAGCAGCCCGAGAATCGCCGTGATCGGCACGAAATTCTTACCCAGTAATCGACTCAGCCTTGGACTTTCTTCTTCCTCCCAACGCTGCCAGGACTCAGGCAGCAACGAGCCTTCTTGTGGAAAATTGAAAAAATTCTTGTCGTAACAATGCAAATTCTTGCTGATGCGAACCAGCACACCGGAGTATCGGTCGCCGTGCATACGCTCCCTGAGCTGCATCGCAATGGACACTCCAATCCAGATGATGATCGCGCCACTCAGATACACTTTTGCCGGAAAGCCTGGTCGGCTCAACAAAGCACCATTATCTGCCCCGGTAATCAGCCCTGCCATACCGGCCAATAGAATCGCACTGGACCAGATGAATATCTTGTATTCCTTTTCCCGGTGATAACCAAACTGGTGCCAATAGATCTGATTAAGATGTTCGAGTAATTGCTGTTTATTTACGTCTTCCATAACAAGTCCAGCCTTGCCCAGAGGAGATGCTTTCTACCAGCACGCTGGTGAAGTTGGTTTTGATAACTACCAAATACCCATGTGCTGGCCTGCCAGATACCCCAGACAGGTCAGCAGGAGTATTCGGATCGAGATACTGTACGGCGAATGGCCGAGGGCAATTTGCGTTTCACTGTATTCTACACCCAGGTGCCGAAATGGGTTGGCCCAGGGGTTGAAACCGAATTGAAAGCTGCCACTACCCGTCACCAGCTGTAGTACATTCACCGGAATAAATAGCTGTTTGGCTCTGTATAGGTGGGCCGCTTGAATCTCCGAATAGGCAATCGTCCAGTTCCCGCATTCGATTCTGTCGTCGAACACCTTGAACCGGGCCCGCTTTGCCGACACCCAGTTATGGGAATAGCGAGGCTCTTTGCTCTCTCGATTGGTAGCCTTGCAATAACACTGGTATCTCATTCGATCCCTCATACCGCGGCGGCACATCCTGTGCGCATAGCATTAATACTCATCATTTTGACTTTGCAATATTTCAATCAAGACCAACAACATGACCGCACTAATGATTGGGTATCATATACCCTCGTCAGTTATCACTCTCATCGCCATTGGCGGTAAAGAAATAGCCGATCCAGCCAGGTAAAAATTCCCGACCATAGTACATAAACCCGACACCAACGCCGATTAACAGGAAGGCGTCAGACTGACTGATTCTATTATCCTTCGGCAATTCAGCGTAGAAAACCAGGCATATGATGCCGATGACCGTACAGGCAATACCGATCCATCCAGAAAAGAACCTCATTGCTCTTCCTTATCGACTATAGGGTTATCGTTCTTTAATCCTGAGCTAACGCACCACACCTCGCTCAATCAGGATAGCTCGCAGGTTTTCCACGCGTTCCCGATTAACACCAAAATCGGAATAGCCCGTTCGTGACGCCGAATAGACCGCAATGATTCCGTCTTCCGGGCGCAGATGCAGCTGTAGATCATCGATAAAACCCAGCAACGAACTTTCGCTCTCGGCGTGCAAGTAATGTTCGTTGAGTTCAATTAGTTTGGTTCGAGGCAGAATCGACACCGCCTCTTTGGTGGCAATCCAGGCGGTTGCAGGATCGACCGCCAAGGTGAAAGCAGCCACTTGCTGCTCTTCATTCTGGGCATCGCTGGAGACACAGTTGGGGGACTCCGGACAAGGTAAAAAACGGTTTTCCTCGACACCCAGTTTTATGGCTTGTGTACCGCCGCAAGCGGCAAGTAACAAGGTGACGGTTATTACTGCAGAGGTTCGTAACATGGGTAAATAATCCTCTCATAAGAGTTCCATTGATTTGCAATACCAAATACTAGTCCCAATAGGGCTGAGCCCCAAAACGTTCGATAAAATATTCGATGAAGACTCTGACTTTTGGTGCCAGCAAACGCGAACTGGGATAAATTGCCCACAAGGCGGTACCAGAGACCAGTGGATAGTCTGACAATATTTGCACCAGTTCGCCACGTTGCAGATGCTGATAAACGCACCATGTGGAACTGATCGCAACACCCAGGCCATTAACACAAGCGTCCCTGACTGCTTCGCCATTATCGGCTCGCAGATTCCCCTGGGGCTTTACGGTTAAAAGTCCCTTCGGGGTTTCAAATGACCAGTGCTCTAGCCCCATCAAATGTATGCATTCGTACTGGTCAAGCTCGTGAGGCGTATCAGGCTGACCGAAGCGGGCAATATATTCGGGTGAGGCACAGACAATACGCTTATCGGGTGCCAGCTTACGCGCAATCAGAGTAGAGTCTTTCAGCTCGGCATTTCGGATGGCGACATCGAAGCCACCTTCTACAAGGTCCACAATATTATCGGAAAAGCGTAAATCCAGTTTAAGTGTCGGGTAACGCGCGAGAAACCCTCGTAGAGCCGGCATCACATGCAGGCGCCCAAACGAAGCCGGTGCCGTGATCCTCAGGGTACCACTGGGTAGCGCACTACCGGCACCGACTGCTGCGCGAGCTGCCTCAACACTGGATATCACTTCCTCAGCATGAGGCAGAAAGGCCATACCGTCTTCGGTTAATGACACCTTGCGCGTGGTGCGATGAACCAGGCGTACTCCCAACCCCTGCTCCAGCTTATTGATATGAGCACTGGCCACTGCCGGGGAGAGATCCAATTCCTGCCCGGCCACACTGATGTTGTGAGTGATACTCAGGCGCACAAACAATCTGAGGTGCTCTATATTCATCTCAAATTATCAACAAAATCTATAAACTGATTAAACATAGTCGCTTATTATCATTATTAAAACCATAAACTAGAGTATTAACACGCCCTGCAGCAGAACGCTAACCACTGCAACTCACAGAAGGACCTGTATATGAAAGCCATGATCATTCGAGCCTACGGAGGCCCCGATGTCTTCGAACTCACCGACCTGCCCAAGCCTGAAGTCCAACCAGGTCATGTGCTGGTGCGACTCAACGCGACCAGCGTCAATACCGTCGACACCATGATTCGTCAAATGGGTAACGATCTACCGCTCTCTCCCGAACTACCCGCTCTGTTGGGGATGGATTTTGCCGGCACCATCGACGCCGTTGGTGAAGGTATCAGCGACTTTAAGATCGGCGACGAAGTGTACGGATGCGCCGGAGGTTTAGCCGATCTGCCAGGTACCCTGGCCGAATATATGGTTGCGGATGTTCGCTTGATCGCCCATAAACCGGACAATTTATCGATGCGTGAAGCCGCTGCGTTACCCCTGGTAGGTATTACAGCTTATGAGGGCTTAACCCGGGCCGGCACCAGCGCAGGGCAAAAGGTATTGGTCCATGGCGGATCGGGTGGCGTCGGCCATATTGCTGTGCAACTGGCGCGTCATTTGGGCGCCGATGTTTTTGCCACCGGCGGGGGTGACAAACAACTGGCCCTGATCGAACGCCTGGGAGCAACCGGTATCGACTATAAAACCGAGTCAGTTGCCGACTATGTTACCCAGCATACCCAGGGAGCTGGCTTTGACGTTGTGCTCGACTCAGTGGGTGGCGCCAATATGGCCAACTCATTTGAAGCCGCCGCCTTGAATGGTCAGATAGCATCAACCGTTGCCATGGTTGAAATGGACCTTTCCGTTGCTCACTTCAAGGGGCTGTCGCTGCATGTAGTCTTTATGCTGATTCCAATGCTGCACAATGTTGGCCGGGAAAACCATGGTGACATTCTGAAAAAACTGGCCAGCATTGTCGAAGCCGGCGGCGTCAAACCTGTACTGGATGAACAGCGATTCTCTTTGACCGATATTGGCCAAGCTCACGCTCGCCTGAGCAGCGGAGAAGGTATGGGAAAAGTGGTTGTAGATATCTAGGTCCGCCCTACGGGGCTTTCAGGCGAATCCAGACTCTTTGTTACACCTTTTTGAAAGGTCTAGACCTTACTGCAAACGCGCGCCGCGATTCTGAAGTCGCCTGGAAGCCGAAGCTCATCTGAATTAATCAGAGTTGCCTTAATAAATACTCACCTCTACCGTAACTTCTGCACCAGAAAAAGAGTCATCATCAATGGGGTCAGAGAGAATTCGACCGCCAATAACGATCTCTTCTTTGCTCTTATTCTGACTAAACAGATTCGGTAACACATTGCTTCGGGCGGAGGTATAGACCACCGACGAAGCGTTGTTGGCCTCAAGCGGAACGCTAAGGTCCAGGGGTTTTTTATTGATCTTCTTCTTTGGGGAATTATCTTTTTTAACAACGGGTGCCACTTCTGTTTCTTTTATTATTTCTCCGTCAAAATCAACAAAAAAATAGACGGACAGAAGCCCGACCAACAAGACAATTGCAAATACAATCACGCTGCGTTTGAACATATAAACTCTAGCTATGAAACTGCGTATTAACAAAACGACAAGAAAGGGACCTAGCCACTTTCGACCGGGCTATATCATGCCATAGCGCTGGCAATAGTAATGCAAACGGGCTCAAACTTTCACCCATGCCCCCCCCCAAGGCCCCTGATCCACATACCCGCCGCACAACCTAGCAACAGCAAAAGAAAGAAATATAGTTAGTACTTACTATCAGTCAAATTCAATATCATGGGTTGGTATTTAAGCCCCGCCGATTCCGCCACCCCTCCTGCACATTGAAAACCAAAACAGGCATAAGCCGACACCGAACTTAATGACGCACTCACCGTCAATTCTTGCGTTCTCGTCATTGGACGAATGGCTTCCATTAATGCCCGACCAACCCCTTGCCTTTGCGCATCCGGCTTAACAAACAACATGGCAATATGACGCCCTTCTTTAAGCTCAATGACACCCTGGATAGTCTGACCCTGTTGAAAAATCAGTATTTCATTATCTTCGTTCATGCGTTTTTCGAAACTATCAATGGACGCAATGTCCCGAAAAGTATGAATACCCTCATCGGATACGGTGGTCGCCACCGACCCCATAAACGCATCGAGGCATAGCTCACTAACTTCTGGCAAATCTTCCAGGAAAATTTTCCTTATCAGCATCCCTGCGCCCTCATAATGCTTACTTCATGGACCTTTTTTTTCAACACCATGTTCACTGAGCAGCGCGATCAGCTTCCAGCCGTCACCAACCTCATCGGACAGACTTTCGTGCCAGACATAACATCGCCCCTCGGGATTAAGCGCAAACAAAAGATTGACCTGCTGAGCAAATTTTTCTTGGTACTTCTCGAAAGTGAATGCCTTTGACAGGGTCGTGTTTTTTATTTGTGCTCCGTTCGCTATGGCCGAGCGCAACTGCGTGTACGTTAACCTATCGCCAAGCAAAGGACAGTTATGATTAGCCCGGCGTGACAGACGCTTATCCGACTCTTCGCCCTTGGCAGCGGACAGGGCAAAGACCTTATCCTTGGCAAACCAGTTTTGAAAATGCATCGCGACCAATGGATTCTGTTGCTGGTAAGGCGACAGAATGAGCACTCTTCCCAGACCATCAAGATTAAGATGGTTGGCCGCATGCTCAGACACCGGGTTTCCGTAATAGGTCGGCAGATTTTCCATTCGGGCCAATCTCAGATTCTCCCAACTGGTATCTGCCAACCTGACTTGTACACCATTTTTTTGTAACGCCGTGGCAATTTCACGGGCCGCATTATTGGCCCCAAAAATAAGAAACCCTTCGGAGGCTTTCTCCTTGAGACCCAACCACCCCGTTAACAAACCGGCGGTTAAGGATTGCAGCACCACCGTCGCGATGATAACCATAAAGACCATGGGCACCAGCACTTCGGCTTCTTGCCAACCTTCCTGTTCCAGCTTCAAGGCAAACAGTCCTGAAATCGCCGCCGCAACAATCCCCCTTGGGGAGATCCAGGCCAACAACAGTTTCTCCCGCCACTTCAAGTCGGTACCGATGGCCGATAACCAGACGGTAGCCGGGCGCGCAACAAATAAAATAACGCACAATAAAACCAGCACCGACCAACCCAACCCCATCACCTGCTCCACATCAAGACGGGCGGCTAACAGAATAAAGAGCGCAGAGATTAGCAAGACACTCAGGGTCTCTTTAAATTCGTGGATCGATTCCATATCGAGGTGATGACGGTTGGCCAGGATCATTCCCATCACCGTCACCGTCAGGAGTCCAGACTCGTGCTGCAACTGATTGGATAAGGCGTAGATTCCCAGCATAAAACAGAGCATGGCCGGATTGCGCAAATAATGCGGCATCCAGTTTCCCAGCATCGCTTTCTCGGTCAGGCGCGCAGCACCCCAACCCAGCACGAAGCCGATCACCAGAGTCATAATAAATGCCTGGGCCGCATGCTGGATGGCCACCTCCTGGCTGGCCACAATAAACTCATACACCAGTACCGCCAGCAAGGCGCCCACCGGGTCGATTAGAATGCCCTCCCAACGCAGGATATTGGCCAGTTTGGCACTGGGACGAGCCGCTCTTAACAGGGGTACGATAACCGTTGGCCCGGTAACCACCACCAGCGCCGCAAACAGGCAAGCCAAAGGCCAGGACAACGCCATGATCCAGTGCGCCGCAATGGCGATAATGGCCCAGGTAACGACCATACCGACGCTGATCAGATTGCGCACCATGGAGCCATGCCCACGAATTTCTCGCAGGTCCAGAGTCAATGCGCCCTCAAACAAAATGATGGCCACGGCCATGGACACCATGGGAAACAACAACTCACCAAAGACCAGGTCCGGATCCAGAATGGCTAAGCCCGGGCCAATCAACAGCCCACAGACCAACAAAGGCAGAATCGCCGGCACGCGTATCCGCCAGGCCAACCACTGGCATGCCAGGCTCAAGACACCAATCATCGCCAGCAGCGAAAGGGAGTTCATTTCCATGGAGTTACGGGATCCTTGTTATCATTCTTGGTGGAGCAAAGGGAACCATCTTATCAAACATCTTCATCATGTTTCGGCATCAGGTACCATGAGCTAACTATGGATCAGCTAAGGCGATTGCCCTTGGCAAACGTCCAAGCTTGAACAATGGCATTGATAGCAATAACGATAAAGAAGAGGGATAGCACCTTCGACATCGCCTCGGCAAATCGGGGCTCACTTCCCGACACCCAACAGATAGCGATAGCCAGTGACGCGAGCAGGCTTAACAGTGCAAAACCGTATCTCTTTCGGGTCAGGTAACTTGCCGACAACAGGGCGATGCTAATACCAAGCACTCCCCATTTAAGCCAGGTAGCGGTGTGCAGATCCACCAATAACGGCACCAC
Organism: Aestuariirhabdus haliotis; assembly: GCF_023509475.1. Lineage (NCBI taxonomy): Bacteria > Pseudomonadati > Pseudomonadota > Gammaproteobacteria > Oceanospirillales > Aestuariirhabdaceae > Aestuariirhabdus > Aestuariirhabdus haliotis. The sequence continues at coordinate 18,208 of NZ_JAKSDZ010000026.1, forward strand.
CGGACGAGATTCCTCCAGGGCTGCAGTAATGCTCAGCAGGGTTAAATTCTCGTTAATATCGAAGGGGATAATCAAGATCGAGCAGACCACTCCCACCCACACAAAACGATAGCCCTGTCCCGTAAACTGAAGCAGCAACAACGCCAACAAACCACCATAAGCAAAAGGAAAGGCCATATCCCAAAAATGCCCTTCATCCATCAACCTTCGGTTTCGCTGACTGGCCTCTGAATCACCGGCAAGGAAAGCCAGATCCACCTCTGTTCTGGCAAACTCAAAAGCTATGATCGGCGTTTGAAAACCGTCCGAAAGCTCTGCTTCCTTTGGAAATACCAGCAAAAGAACCGCTCCGAGAAGGAGGGTTGATATGGCAAAAACCGCCGACGAATACACTAAAACATTTTGATGCTTAGTCATCATTATTCTCAAATTATTGTTAATGCTATGCTTCAATAATCTTCGTCATAGCCGCTAGAAAATCATTATCAAAGGGGGCAAGATTAACGCCACAATAAACGCCGATAATGCCATCGCCAGCCCGGAGAAAGCCCCCATTTGCTGGCTGATTTGGAAGGCACGTGCGGTACCAATACCGTGAGCGGCAACCCCCATAGCCACTCCTTTGACACTGTCGTCGTTAATTCTCAGCAGGATCATTAACCGAGTCCCCGTTACGGCTCCTATGATGCCAGTCATCACCACCATTACGGCGGTTAGAGAAGGCAACCCACCAATATGCTCTGAAATTCCCATGGCAACCGGGGCTGTCACCGATTTTGGTGCGAGAGATAATTGAGTCTGCAGACTGGCACCAAACACCCGCGCTAATATCACCGCACTCAACGCGCCGGCCGTGCTGCCGGCCAGTAAGCCCAGCATCAAAGGAGCCCAGATTCGTCGCAATCGAGCCCACTGCTGATACAAAGGCACCGCCAATGCAACCGTCGCCGGGCCCAACAGAAAATGAATAAACTGCCCCCCTTCAAAGTAAGTCTCATAATTGGTCTGAGTCAGCAACAACACCGAAACTATCAGGGCAACACTGGTTACTACGGGATTCAAAAGTGGATGTCCATTGCCTTTCAGGTAGAGGCGATGGGCCAAACTGTAGGCTAGCAGGGTCAGCGTTAGGCCAAACAGAGGGCTGGCACTCAGGTAAACCCACATGCTGGAGAGATCTGTTCTATCCATTGGATTCCTGCTCTTTTTTGCCGGACCATTTCATGGCCCATTGCATAACCATTCCCGTTACCGCCATAGCAATTAATGTACTGAGCACCAAGGCAACCAAAATTGGTAACCATTCAGTTCCCAGGCGATCAACGTGAACCATTAGCCCACCCCCTGCCGGTACAAACAATAATGACAGGTGTGACAACAAGCCTGTCGCCGCAGTCTCCAACGGGGCGTCGACGCGCCCTCGTAGCAACAGAGCCACCAGCAACAAACACATTCCCAGCACCGGGCCCGGAACTGGGAAATCCAACAACCTGACACTCACTTCACCAACCAATTGGCAGAGTAGAAAGAGGGTGATGCCATTTAAAAATACGATGGATAATCTCCTTTACCAAACAATCTCTTGATGAAGCGCCTTATCCGGCCAAGGAACTCGGTACGCCACTAGTAACAGTAGTCCCGGATGTTCAGCTTATTCTATTTTTCGTCATCGCAGCCGAGGGCATGACAATCCCCTTCCAATTCAAACCTTTATCACGGCAATACCCCAAAGACCGATCATAACCAAAACCGACATGGCCGCCGTGTAGAATAGATTCCAACGCATAATACGAAAAGAGTCGATGCCATACCGTCCCTGTATCGCCAGGTTCATGCCAGACAACGGCCCCACCACCGAGCCCAACGACCAGGCCGATAAAAATACCAGCGCCAGCAGCGTGTGATCTGGATTCAATGGCGCCAACAAGGCACCCACCAACGAGATACTAATAATGGGGTGCACACCCGCCACCGCCAACAACACGATGCCAGCGTAGGCGACACAGGCCTCCAGCGCGCCAAATTGCTGCAGGGGAAACTGATCCACTAGGGTCGAGGCCAATCGCTCCAACCCATAACCCAATACGCCTGCCGCCTGGAACAGGGTTAATTCGTTGCCCATCTGCGGCAAACGTTGACTGCTATGGGTCATCAATTGATTAAGCACCCTCTCCCGCCGAACGGCCAAAACCAATATCGCCAGCAGAGGAGAAAGCAATGTGATAAGCGCCAGCACCGACATCGACGGATAAAAAGCACGCGATGCAAACACCAGGGCTGCTAGCAACAGTGGTAACCAAAGGCCACCGTAATGCATAGGGTAACCGGTAAACTCGGAAGCAGGCTCTTCGCCATCACGACTCATCTGCCAATAGGTAATGATCAAAGCGGCTACCGCCAAGGGCATACCCGCCAACCACAATTTGGGCAAACTGGCATTGGGTGCATAACTGAGCGCTACCGCCATCGCAGCAAAAAAAGGTGACCAAAATGCAGCCGCAGAAAAACCCCGTACCAACACCAATACCTGAATACGGCTCAGTTTTAAACGACGTGAAATACGATCGCCAATGATAAAAATGGAGGACAGGTTGATCACCGCACCAAACAGATGCACCGCCAGCAGGGAGGAACCAATCGCACGTTTACCCTGAGGCAATTGCTCTTTCGCCTCCTCTTCCGGGCGACTGATCAGGGCCAAAAAGCTAACGGCCACCAGCATCGAGATCAATCCACTGTTGCCCGCAAGCAACGTCTCCAGACTAAGATTCGCCCCTCGGTAAGCGCCAAAGCCCATGGCCAGAAATCCGGCCAATAGCAATACCAGAGATTGAATTCGATTACGCCGGGCCAGCCGCGGCCACAGCAACAATACCGCGCCCCAGAAGGCAATGCCGCTGAGCGCCAAAGATAATCCGGCACCGGCACTGCTGGCCATCACCCATAGCAGAGCCAAGGATACCAAAGCACCGGTTAGCGGTTGGATCTTGGTTGATGACTGCCACCATGAATTCAATCTGTGCTCCTCGAATAGGTTGTTATCCCCGGTGGCTGTCAATCACTGATCAGCAAGAGGAGGCCTTGTTATATCACAATTATTCGCCGGGCCCTCGCTACCCATCCGGGCCTGATGGTTAGCGTTGTGCCAGAAGCAACATTTCGGTAGGGTGCGAGACCCGACCCAATCCCCCTTGCGCCACATAGGCACCGGGCAAAAATAGCTGAATATCGTTTATGAAAACAACAGAACAAAAGCCCTCCCTGCCGGCGAACGCCTTTTGGGAGCAGCATCCTGGCTCCGGCATCCCGGCCCACTTCTACCATGCTAACGGCTTTGCCCCCGGGCTTTACCAGCCGCTACTGTCACAATTGAGTCAACAGCTGAATATCAGCGCCCTCGCTATGCGCCCAACCTGGCCGGACATTGGCCTGCCTCCCAAACGACGAGACTGGCAACTCTATGCGGACGATTTGATTGCCTTTATCGAGCAGCACTGCCATGAACCCGTGGTTGGCCTGGGGCATTCCATGGGCGCAACCTGTACCATTTTGGCGGCATACAAACGTCCCGAGCTATTCCGCGCACTGGTGCTGATCGAACCGGCCATGGTATCTCGCACCCTGGCACGACTGACTCGAGTGATGCCCAAGGCGCTAATGAATCAAACCCAACCCGCCAAAGGCACCCTGAGAAAAACAGACACTTGGCCAGACCGAGAGGCTTTTCTGAAACATTGCAAAAGCATTCGCGGCTACAAGCGTTTCGATGACCAGGCTTTCGAGCATATGGCGCAACACGGAGTAGTAGAAAACACTGAGGGTGAGTTTGAGCTCAGCTTTCCCAAATCCTGGGAAGCTCACAACTACACCCAGCCACCCAATGTCATGAATCAGCTGGCGACACTGTCCATGCCCTGTCTTGCTATTCGTGGCAAACCCTCGGTATTTTTTACCGAAGCCTTGTGGAAAGAATGGCGCCGGCGCTGTCCGAACACACATTTCAAGCAAGCATTGACCCAGGGACACCTGTTACCACTGGAAAACCCGACGCTGTGTCACCAGCTCATCAACGAAGGCCTCGCTGAGCTGAATTTAACGGTTGACTAAGGCGAGTCAGATCAAGGTAGCGTATCAGACCAGACCGCAAATTCGTTACCATTGGGATCGGCAAAATGAAAACGGCGGCCGCCAGGGAATTCAAAAATCGGCTTTACCAGGGTACCTCCGGCGGCAAGCACCTTATCCATCGTTTGCGATAAACCCTCACTATAAAACACGACCAACATACTGCCATTTCCGCTTCCGCTGCTGGCCGCGAGATCCGCACGATAAAAACCCCCATCGATACCAGCCCCTGAAAAGGCGCAATAGTCCTCACCATAATCAATAAAGGTCCAGCCGAAGGCTTCTGCGAAGAAACGCTTCTCCTCAGCAATATCCCGAACAGGAAACTCCAGATAATTTATTTTTTCATGTTCATTCATAGCCAGACTACCTCCTTGATGTGTAACCCACCTGGCTTGCAGCATAGCGGACAGGCCTCTTTTGAACCAAGTATCGATTCAAATGCCACAAACAACAAGCGGGCACCTGGCCCGCTTGTTGTCACTGCCTGATAAGCTTTAGTCCGCTAACGATAGGTATCCATGGATGGGCAACTGCAATGCAGGTTGCGGTCACCATAGACATTGTCGATACGATTGACGCTGGGCCAGAATTTGCCATCGGCTACCCAGCTCAATGGGTAGGCCGCCTGTTGCTTGCTGTAGGGGCGATCCCAGTTATCGTCCAGAATATCGGCCAGCGTATGAGGTGCCTGCTTGAGCATATTATTATCGGCATCAAGAGTACCGGCCTCGACCTGGGCAATCTCGCCACGGATAGCGATCATGGCATCGACAAAACGATCCAGCTCGGCCTTTGACTCACTCTCGGTGGGCTCGATCATCAGGGTGCCAGCCACCGGGAAGCTCATGGTTGGAGCGTGGAAACCAAAGTCCATCAGCCGCTTGGCGACATCCTCCTCACTGATACCCGACGCTGCTTTCAACGGACGCAGATCAATAATGCACTCGTGCGCCACCCGGCCATTGCGACCGGTATAGAGCACCGGGTAATGTTCACTCAAACGCTTGGCCATGTAGTTGGCATTGAGGATGGCGTTTTCGGTTGATGCACGCAGACCCTCGGCACCCAGCATACGAATGTAGGCCCAGCTGATGGTCAGAATGGAGGCACTGCCCCAGGGCGCAGCGGATACCGCACCGCTGTCGGCATTCGGGCCTTCCAGCTGGACCACACTATGGTTGGCAACAAAAGGTGCCAGATGGGCTTTGACACCGATGGGTCCCATGCCCGGACCGCCGCCACCGTGTGGGATGGCAAAGGTTTTGTGCAGGTTCATATGGGACACATCGGCACCGATCAATCCTGGCTTGGAGATACCGACCTGTGCGTTAAGGTTGGCCCCATCCATATACACCTGACCACCATGCTGGTGCACGATGTTACAGATTTCGATGATCTCCTCTTCATACACCCCGTGGGTGGATGGGTAGGTGATCATCAGGCAAGACAGACTGTCCGCCAGCTCCGCGGCCTTGGTGCGCAGATCGTCGACATCCACGTTGCCGTTGGCATCGCACTCCACGACCACGACTCGCATTGAGGCCATCATGGCGCTGGCAGGGTTGGTACCGTGAGCCGAGCTGGGGATCAGGCACACATTACGATGTCCCTGACCCTGGCTTTCGTGGTATTTGCGAATCGCCAGCAAGCCAGCGTACTCACCCTGGGCACCGGAGTTGGGCTGCATGCAGATGGCATCAAAGCCGGTGATTTCACGCAGCATGGCGTCGAGCTCGCCAATCATCTGGCGATAGCCCTGTGTCTGCTCCTGCGGCGCAAAGGGATGCATATTACCGAACTCGGGCCAGGTCACCGGAATCATCTCGGAGGTGGCATTGAGCTTCATGGTGCAGGACCCCAGTGCAATCATGGAATGGGTCAAGGACAGGTCCTTGTTCTCCAGACGCTTGAGGTAGCGCAGCATTTCGGTTTCGGAATGGTAGCGATTGAACACTTCATGACTCAATATGCTGTCGTCACGCTGCAGCGCAACCGGAATAGCTGTACTGGTGCTATCCAGGGCTTCGACACTCAGGCCATGATCATCACCCAGCAATACAGTCCATAAGGCTTCCACATCAGAACGTGAGCAGCACTCATTCATGGCGATGGACACGAGGCCCTGATCACCCGAATAGAGATTATAACCGGCATCGCAGGCCGCCTTGACCAGCTCCGCCTGGCGCTCACCCAGATCCAGACTCAGGGTATCGAAGTAGCTGTTATTGATGACCTTGACACCGGCCTGCTTAAGCCCGCGCGCCAGAATATCGGTTAAACGATGCACGCGGTTCGCAATGCGCTTGAGCCCTTCCGGGCCATGATAGACCGCATAAAAGGCCGCCATATTGGCCAGCAATACCTGAGCCGTACAGATGTTACTGTTCGCCTTCTCACGGCGGATGTGCTGTTCCCGGGTTTGCATCGCCATCCGCATGGCCGGGTTGCCACGGCTATCTACCGAGACGCCGATGATACGGCCGGGAATGGAGCGCTTGTATTGATCGCGGGTGCCAAAAAATGCGGCATGGGGGCCGCCAAAACCCATGGGAACGCCAAAACGCTGAGCGCTGCCCAGCACCACATCGGCTCCCAGTTCACCCGGGGATTTCAACAACATCAGGGACAGGATGTCGGCGGCGACACAGACGATCGCCTTGCGCTCGTGCAGGCTGGCGATCAATTCGCGGTCATCACGCAATGAGCCGTCACGGCAGGGATACTGCAACAAGATACCAAACAGGTCCTGCTCCAGCGCCTGTTCGGTACTGCCAACCATGACATCAAAACCAAAGGCTTCGGCGCGGGTTTTCACCACGTCGATGGTTTGTGGCAGGCACTGCTCGTCAACAAAAAACAGATTGCACTTCTTGTTCTTGGACACGCGCTTGGCCAACGCCATGGCTTCGGCAGCGGCGGTGGCTTCGTCCAGCAAGGAGGCACTGGCCAGGTCCATTCCGGTCAAGTCCATGGTCAGCTGCTGGAAGGTAATCAAAGCCTCCAGACGACCCTGGGCCACTTCCGGCTGATAAGGCGTATAAGCGGTGTACCAGCCGGGGTTTTCCATCACATTTCGCAGGATCACGTTGGGCACGAGGGTTTCGTGATAGCCCATCCCGATCAATGAGCGCTTGAGCTGGTTTTTACCCGCAACCTGCTTCAGATACCCCAGAGTCTCTGCTTCGGTACGAGCACCTTCCATCGCCAGCGGTTGGGACAAACGAATGCTTTTGGGCACCGTGTCATCAATCAGCTGATCGAGGGAAGGCAAACCAAGACTGTCGAGCATCTGCTGACGTTCGGTGGCATCCGGGCCGACATGACGCTCGATAAACTCGCCAGTGTTTTCCAGTTGTTCGAGAGAGAGGGGGCTAACTTGACTCATTGCACAATCCTGCATGGAAAATAGTCGGCAATCCGACCGGATTGCCAGATAGGACAAAGCCCCGAACGATGGGTTCAGGGCTTTATCTGTGGGCTACTAACAAGGCGGACGCCTAGTCTTCGGCTTCGCAAACCTCGGCGTAGGCCTCGGCGTCCAGCAACTCGTCCAGCTCGGACTCGTCGCTTAATTTGATACGGAAAAACCAACCGTCGCCATAAGGGTCTCCGTTGACGGTTTCGGGAGCGTCCTCGAGCGCTTCATTGATCTCAACAACTTCCCCGGAAATCGGTGCATAAATATCTGAGGCGGCTTTGACCGACTCGACCACCCCGGCGTCTTCGTCACGGGAAATAGCAGCACCCACTTCGGGCAATTCAACGAACACGACATCACCCAGCAACTCCTGGGCATGATCAGTAATACCGACCACGGCGGTGCCATCGGCCTCGACCCGGATCCACTCGTGGGATGACACGTAACGCAACTCACTCGGTATGTTGCTCATTCTCTGGTTTCCTCTCGGTTTCGACGTCAAAAAACGGAAATGCAATTAACAGTTATAGCTCACCCAGTGACCACAACAAGCAAAAGCACGGCCGTCGAGGTTAGGGAATTACCACCAATGCGGCGATTTGTCCCGAACGCGTCCACAAGGACGCATGAAAGGGGGCAATTTTAGCGGTTAAGCCGGTGACGGAGCAAGCCGCGAAAGCCTCTAAACGCTACAGACTTTCCCACCCAGCCGACGGCTAGTGGCGTGCCGAACGTCGCATCAGCAGCACCACGGGTATCAACCCCACCAGCACCAGGGTAAAGGCGGGTAACGCCGCTCGCTCCCACTCCCCTTCGGAGGTCATTTCAAAGATGCGTACTGCCAGAGTGTCCCAGCCGAAGGGCCGCATTAGCAGCGTTGCTGGCATCTCTTTCAAGACATCGACAAACACCAGCAGCGTCGCGGTAATCAACGAGGGGCTCAGCATGGGCAAATAGATGCGCCGCACAATACCCATCGGAGGCTCGCCAAGGCTTTGCGCCGATTCCAGAATCGAGGGGCGAATACGCTGCAAACCCGACTCCACCGGCCCGAAAGCGACAGCAAGAAAACGGATGCCGTAGGCCACCACCAGGGCCAGCAAGCTCCCCATCAAGAGCTGACGTCCTTCAAAACCCAACCATTGCTGCACCGGAATCGTAATATGGGCATCCAGCCAGGTGAAGGCCACCATGATGCCAACCGCCAACACCGAGCCCGGCAAGGCATAGCCAAGGTTGGCAATACTCACCGAGCCATTGACCCAACGATCCCGCCGCAGTCGCTGCGCGTAGGCCAGCAAAACCGCTGTAGTCACCGTTAACACCGCGGCAATGGCACCCAGCGTCAGGGTTTTGGTCACCAAGCCCAGGTAACGACTGTCGAGGTCTTCCAAAGCATCACTCAGGATCCACACCAGCAATTGCACAATCGGCACGATAAAGGCGATCAAGACAATGCTGCCCGCATAAGCACTTGCCAGCCAGGCCACTGGCCCCTGCAAACGGTAGATCTGGCGAATATGGCGTCGCTCGCCTTCGGCAAACCGTGCCTTTCCCCGCGCCCGTCGCTCTATAAACAGCGCAACGGCAACAAACAATAACAGCAACGACGCCAGCTGAGCGGCCGCCTGCAGATTAAAGAAGCCGTACCAGGATTTATAGATCGCCGTGGTAAAGGTGTCGTAATTAAAGGTCGCCACCGCACCGAAATCGGCCAGAGTTTCCATTAAAGCCAACGCCAAACCCGCCGCAATCGCCGGTCGCGCCATCGGCAGGGCCACTTTCCAGAACGACGCCCAGGGCCCCAACCCCAATATACGCGCCGAATCCATCAAACCACGCCCCTGGGCCACAAAGGCGCTGCGCGCCAACATATACACGTAGGGATAAAACACCAACACCAGCACCAGCACCACGCCACCGGTAGAGCGCACCTCCGGGAACCAGACGCCGCGCCCAAACCATTCACGCAGCTGGGTCTGCACCGGGCCGCTAAAATCGAGCAGGCCAATAAACACAAAGGCCAGCACATAGGCTGGCACCGCAAAAGGTAACATTAACGCCCAGTCGAACCACTTGCGACCGGGGAAATCACACATGGAGGTGAGCCAGGCGAGACTGACGCCCAACAGGGTTACTCCGAGACCAACCCCAACCAACAACACCAGGGTATTGCCCAATAACCGACCCAGCTGAGTTTCGATCAGGTGCAACCAGACTTCCGTCTGCACCGTTCCCCAACTAACAAAGAGCACCACCAGCGGCATCAGGACGATGGCGGCGATGGCCACCGCAATGAGGCGCCACTGCTTTTGATCGGACAACAACTGCTGAATCAAATCTGCTCCTTAAACAACAAAAGACGCCCTGCTTTCACAGGGCGCCTGCTTGCACAGCCAGCGGGTTGTGCCTAGCGGTATCCCGCACGATCCATCAATTTGATGGCATCGGCCTGACGGCTACCGGCAGATTCAACGTTCAACTGATCCTGCTTGAACTCGCCCCAGGCAGCCACCAACGCGGCAGGCTTCACCGCCGGGTTGGCCGGATATTCCATATTACCATCGGCGACGATGCTCTGCGCTTCAGGGCTGCTCATCCACTCCAGAAACTTAACCGCACCGGCGGCATTTTTGGCGTGTTTGGTCACACCGGCACCGGATACGTTGACGTGCACGCCACTGCTTTGCTGGTTGGCAAAGAACAGCTTCAGGTTGATGTTGGGATCTTTCTTCTGCAGACGACCGAAGTAGTATGTATTGACGATGGTAGCATCACATTGGCCTGCGGCCACAGCTTGCATCGCCTTGGTGTCGTTGGAGAAGACCGGAGTAGCCAGATTATTCACCCAACCCTTCACGACCTGCTCCGCCTGCTCTTCTCCCAGACGCTCGATCATGGTCGCAACCAGTGACTGATTATAAACTTTCTTGGAGGTACGCAGGCACAAACGGCCTTTCCACTGGGACTCGGCCAGCGCCTCGTAACTGGACAGCTCTTCGGGCTTCACACGATCCGTCGCATAAACAATGGTACGGGCACGGACAGAAAGACCGACCCACTCGTTGTTGGTCGCACGCAAATGAGCGGGAATATTTTTCTCCAGCACAGACGACTCAACCGCTTGCAAAACACCTTTATTGGCAGCCTGCCACAGGTTACCGGCATCGACCGTAATCAACAGGTCGGCTGGCGTGTTAGCGCCTTCAGCTTCCAGACGTGCCAGCAGTGGGCCCGCCTTATCGGTAACGTACTTGACCTCTACGCCTGTTTTCGCGGTATAGGCATCGAACAACGGCTTGATCAGGTGTTCCTTGCGAGCCGAGTAGACGACCAGTTCATCGTCAGCCGCCAGGGCAAGACTGCTATTAACCGTTACCACCGCCGTGGCAGCAAAAGTGAGCAGCAGTTTGCGTGCATTCGTTAGCATGTTGAATTCCCCTTGAATGTAATAACGTTACCATTGGGCGACAATGATAATGATTAGCATTTATTATGCAAGTCAAGTGAGAATGATTATCCATAGCTTTTTCATTCCCCGCCTTGTTTCAGATCAACAAAAGAGGGTAACGAGAAAGCTGAAAGACACTAAATGCCGCCGGGCGGAACGTCAGAAACAATCAAGGGAAACATTAAGGAAGAAACTTGTGGAGAAGCTTATTAAGAAACCGGTGCGAAAGCTCTGCATAACCCTGTCACACATCCCGACACAGGAGCGATGCGACAGGGTTGTTAAAACATTAACAGCTGACGTTTGAAGACTTCAGTGCACCACGGGTAATCAACAGCTGAGCCAGGTAATAGGTGATCATAATAAACAAACTGGCCAGGCCAAAGGGTGACAGGAAGCGGTCAATTGCGATCATCGAATCGGACAGCAAAAACGACAATGCACCAGCCATTACCAGTGGGTGGTTGTCCTTACCCAGTATCGTACAAAGCGCCATAACCACAATCACACTGATATAGGCGACAACCGGGATCGTCATCTCACCCAGAGCCGGCAACAACATCACCAGCAAGGCTGAAGTGACGGCAAGGGTCGCCAGCGCCAATGCCAGCCTCGGCATGGAAAACAGCGGCTTACGGACAAAGGCTGCGATATAAAAAAGGTGCGCAACCAGAAAACTCCCTAACCCGGGTACAAACTGATTCCAGGCCAATAACAGATCCCCCATCGAGGAGCAGAGTAACCCGGCCAACAACCAATTATGGCGCAGAGTTGTACGCTGCCTGAACACAATCCAGGCCAACACCCAAATAGGCAGCGCTTTAAGTAGAAAATCCAGGGGGAAAGGTTGCAAGCCAATGGTTAACAGGTAGACCAGCGCAATCGCTGCAAACACAAACCAGGGGCTCGACCAGGAGAGTCGGGACATCGTAATACTCCGCAAACTGTTATTGTTGTAATGGTCAAAAGGTCTCGATCATTCACAAACACGCAGCGAACATCGTTCTTTGTGCATTATTTGTACGAAGAAACCGCAATGACCGAAGGAGTATTACGAATTAAAGCGGTGGTTACAAGCTGACACAATAGTCAAAATGACAGGAGTGACCCTATGACCGAATCCTTAGTTAGCAGTATATTGGAGATCGATCAGCTGATCGGTGCCATTGAACACCTGCAAAACCAGAAGCTGGACACGTCCAACCCGTACGCCAAGGGCATGAAAGATGGACGCGACAGCATAGCAAATCACGCGCTTGCAGCATTAACCTCTATTCGACAGGAGTTGATGGAGTTACACCTGAATCACAATAACCGTCCCCAACAAGCAGCCAGCCCCTAACGGCAGCTGTTCGATGCTGGATCAGTATTTCAGGTTAATCCCCGTCCCGGCCTGCGATGCCGGAATCAAACCGTCTTATCGAGACTCGGCGCTTCCTGCACTTTCAGCACTTTTAGGCTTGTGACCTCGATTACCGCCCGGCTTATTATTACGCCGAGGCCGGCGACCACGGTTATTGCCACCACCACTGCCACGCGCTTCATTCACCCTGATCAAACGACCGCACAACGGGGACTCATTGAGTACCTGAACCGCATCACGACCTTCGGACTTGACCGGCATTTCGACAAAGCCGAAACCCTTGGATTCACCGCTCTCGGGATCCATCGTCACAGTCGCACTGGTCACATCGCCGAATTCAGAAAAGGCATCAATAAGGTCATCATCTGTCACTGAGTAGGACAGATTGCCGACATATATTTTCATTCAGTTTTGTCTCACAACTGGCGCCGCTATTATGAATCTACACCGTCAGCCAACCGGCACCCATCCGCTGACAATGATCGCCTTCCAGAAAGGTCCGATCATGAATCACCCGGCCTCGTGTTGCAGACCTTGTGATGTAAAAAAGAGATTTCGGCTAGACTCGCACATTTATCCAACAAATAAAAGAGGCATTGTCAGTCAGCCACAGCCCTTTGTATTACAGGCTTCACAGTATTAAACAACCGGTTGAGTCGGGATCACATAGATAAAAATAGCCAGGAAGTGGCAAACCGCTCCACCGAGAACAAACAGATGCCAGATGGCATGGTTATAGGGAATCCGTTTTCCGACATAAAAAATAACCCCAAGACTGTATACCAGGCCACCGATCAACAGCAGCAAAAAGCCGCCTAACTCAAGCTGCTCCGCCAGCTCATAAATGACCAGCAATGACAGCCATCCCATCCCCAGGTAAGTCAGCACCGAAACAATTTCAAAGCGATGAATGAACAAGGCTTTAAAGATGATTCCCACGGCCGCAAGGCTCCAGACAGCAATCAGCATACCGGTCGCCAAATCACCGTCGAGGGTGATCATCATAAAAGGGGTGTAGGTTCCTGCAATCAACAGGTAAATGGCGCAATGATCCAGCACCTTAAAAACGGCTTTGGTCTTGTGATGGGTAAAGGCGTGATACAGGGTCGAACATAAAAACAGCAACACCAGACTACCGCCATACAGCGCCAGCCCCGTAACCGACAACACATCGAGCACTCCGGTTGCCTCCACCATTAGCAGGGTCAAACCGACAATCGCGGCCGCGGCCCCCAAACCATGAGAGATTGCGTTGGCGATCTCCTCACCCAAACTGTACAGCGTCACATCATGCGACATGGAATCCCTCTCCCAGTCATCCAATGGCAAAGCCCATGAGAGTATAGCAGTTGAAAAGCGGCTTCAAGGCTTGGGCTGGCGCCTCTAGATGCCCTATACATAGAACACATCCATGTCACTGAACACCATAAGAAATATGCTAACCTGCGCTTTTTCAATCACGCACGGAGCGCTCTGTGGAAAGAATATCAATATCTCTGGAAGAGGGGCTGGTCGAACAGTTCGAGCAGTATCTGACGCAACGAGGTTACCGGAACCGCTCCGAAGCCATTCGCGACCTGATACGCGACCGGCTCGAATCTGAACGCGTTGAGCAGCAGCGTTCCAGCCACTGTGTGGGAACCCTCACTTACGTCTACAATCACGAAGAACGAGAGCTGTCACGCCGCCTGACCCATGCACAACACCACCACCATAATGTGGCAGTCTCTACTCTGCATGTACACCTGGACCATGACAATTGCCTCGAAACCGTGGTCGTCAGCGGACCGACCGAACAGGTGACCGCCTTCGCCAACACCATTATTGCCGAACCGGGAGTTCGCCATGGCAAACTCAATGTGATCCCGGTGGATGCTCAGACGCTGAGCCATCAACACGGCGGCACCGAGCAACAACACAGCCATAGTCGCCCTCAAACCTGACCCCCACATCAGCAAGTTGAGTAAAACCTCAGGCCATATGAGCAATTCACGCATATTATTACGATTTATTTTTTAGTAATATTTACTCCATCTAACCGCTTCGATGGAGCCGACATGCGCCCCCTGATTACCACTGGCCTGTTTTTGGCCAGCCTGCTCGCCAGCCCGATAAGCCTGGCCCACTTCCAAACCCTGATTCCCTCTACAGCTATCGCGAACACCTCCAACCAGCAACAACTGAGGCTGGACCTGAGCTTTACTCATCCTATGAATCAGGGCCCAGCCATGGAGATGGCGACACCGGCACAATTTGGCGTTATCACTCGCGAGGGCCGCAAGGACCTGTTGTCCAGCCTGGTTTCCTATCAGGTCGATGGCCAGAATGCCTACCGAAGCGAGTACAGCCTTCAAGGCCCTGGCGATCACCTTTTTTATGTCGAGCCTGCCCCCTATTGGGAACCCGCCGAAGGCGTCATGATCGTTCATTACACCAAGGTGGTGGTGGATGCCTTTGCTGGCGACCCCCTATGGCAGCAGATGGTGGGTTTCCCCGTTGAGATCGAGCCGCTCACCAGACCTTATGGGCTTTGGCAGGGCAATCTGTTCAGTGGTGTTGTGCGTAAGAATGGCCAGCCCGTGCCTTTTGCCACCGTGGAAGTCGAATGGCTTAACGATGGACGAATGCAAGCGCCTGCCGAGGCCTTTATCACCCAGGAAATCAGGGCCGACGCCAACGGCACCTTTAATTTTGTCATGCCCTTCGCAGGGTGGTGGGGCTTCGCCGCCCTGATCGAATCGGACATCACCATGACCAATCCGGAAGGCCAATCGGTTCCCGTTGAAGAAGGCGGACTGATCTGGGTGCATGCCCAAGAACTACCACCACAGATTCATCAGACACAGACGGCAGATAAGTAATGAGCCAATAAGGAGCCCACCATCGCTCATATTCCCGAAGGCGTGCTATCGGCGCCAATTCTAATCGGCGGCGCCCTGATATCCGCCAGTGCACTGGCTTATGGTGTGCGACGGCTCGACTATGAGCGTATTCCCCAGGCAGCGGTGCTGGCCGCGGCCTTCTTTGTCAGCTCATTGTTTAGCGTGCCCATTGGCCCCAGCAGCGCACACCTGCTGTTAAACGGCTTGATGGGGCTGGTGCTGGGCTGGAGTGCCATACCCACCATTGCCATCGCCCTTTTGCTGCAAGCGGTGTTCTTTGGCTTTGGTGGGCTGCTGGTGCTGGGAGTCAATATCCTCAATGTCGCACTACCGGCACTGGTATGCGCCCTGACGTTAAGACCCTGGCTGCACCACACACAGGGTCAAAACGGTTTTCTTATTGGCACCCTGGCAGGTGCCGTGGGCGTCCTGTTAACCGCGTTGTTGCTTTGTGGTTCGCTGGCCCTTAGCGGAGCAGAGTTTATCCCGGCGGCAAAGGTTATTCTGCTCACCTACCTGCCCCTGGCCGTTGTCGAAGCCGCCATCTGCGGCTTTGTGCTGCGCTTTATCCTGAAAGTCTCTCCCGAGCTGCTGTTGCCGTCGAGCCCGGATCAGCACCGCCGCCGACAAACCGGTACAGCCGTCGCCGGGTGCGAAACCTGCCCCACAACCAAGGCACCAGCAAAGGAGGAAAACCAGTTATGAGTAAGCGGTCACTTTCACTCTCGCTACTAGCCGCAGTCAGTTTGCTGCTTAGCTCTGCCAGTCAGGCGCACCTTATCAAAGTCTTCGCCTACGCCAGCGAAGGCCGGATTGAGGGTACTGTTTACTTTGCCGGAGGGGACCCAGTTTCCGGCGCTCGCATTAAGTTCAAACAACCGAATAGTAACGCTGATATCGGCAGCGACAACGAGCAGCTGACGGATGCCAAGGGCCGATTCAGCCTGACACGCCCCACCCTCGATCCCATTCTTGTGGTCGCCAACACCGGCGATGGTCACGTCGCGGAGTGGCTTATCGATTCCGTTGCCGCCCCCGCTTCGATCCCGGCTCACACTCAGCCCTCAACGTCTCCCGCCGAGAGCCACTCGATCTCCTCTAAAGCGCTGGAAGACCGCATCGAACAGGCGCTGGCCCGGCAGCTGGCCCCCTTGCGACTGGAACTGCAACAGCAAGCCTCGCGAGCCCGCCTCAGCGATATCCTGGGGGGCCTGGGTACATTGATCGGTATCGCCGGAGCCCTGTTGTGGTGGCGCAGCCGGCAACCTCAACCATGAGTCGTCTTGGCCTCACCATTGAGCAGCCACTGCGTCCCTGGCTGGCCAAGAGAGACCCACGAGCCCGCCTGCTAATTGCTGCCGCATCGGCCATCGCAGTGGTCTCGCTCCAGCACCCGACCACGCTGCTATGCAGCTTGCTGCTTGCCCTCTCACTCGCATTGGGCAGCGGTTTAAGTCTGTCTCTGTTAATGCGTCGTCTGCTTGCGCTGGAAGCATTTATGCTGATACTGCTGGTCATGCTGCCGCTGAGCATGCCTGGCGACCCCTGGCTACAGATCGGGCCTTTTCATGTCAGCGATGCAGGCCTCGAACGGGCGCTGGTTATTGTATTGAAAGCCAACACCGTCGTTATTGGCCTGCTAACCCTGGTCGGCACCCTTGAACCCGTGGTATTGGGGCACGCTCTGGCGCGCCTGCGGGTTCCGGACAAGCTGGTTCATCTGCTGCTGTTTACCGTGCGCTATATCGACCTTTTGGCCGAGGAATACCAGAGACTGCACACCGCAATGCGAGCACGAGGCTTTGCACCGGGAAATAACCGCCACACCTGGCGCAGCTATGGCTCCCTGATCGGGATGCTGCTGGTACGCAGTCTGGAACGCTCCCAACGCATACTTATCGCCATGAAATGTCGCGGTTTTAACAACCGCCTGTTTCTTGTAGATTCGCGCCACTGGCATCCCACAGACACCCGGTTTATGGTGCTCTCGGCAATCCCCCTGATCACCCTTCTGGGTCTGGAATGGCACTTATGAGCACGACCTTAATTGAATTGCGCGACATCGATTTCGGTTACCCCGATCACCCGGTGCTGGAAGGGGTGAACTTCTCCTTACAACCCGGGGAGCGAGTGGCACTGACCGGAGACAACGGCGCCGGTAAAACCACCTTGCTGCAATTGATGATCGGCCTGCACCAGCCTGCCCGGGGAGAGATCATCGCCTTTGGCCGGTGCCGAAGCGGTGAAGCCGACTTTCGCGAAGTACGTGCCCAGGCCGGTCTGTTGTTTCAGGACAGCGACGACCAGCTGTTCTGTCCAACGGTGCTGGAGGACGTCAGCTTTGGACCTCTGAACCTGGGCCGATCGGTCGATGAAGCCACCCGCATTGCCGACCGAACCCTGAGCCAATTAGGGCTGGAAGGCTTGCGCGAGCGCATTACTCACAAGCTGTCGGGTGGCGAGAAACGCATGGTGGCGCTGGCCGGGGTGTTAGCAATGGAACCCCAGGTATTGCTGATGGACGAACCTACCAATGGCCTGGACAGTACCGCCGAGCAACGCTTGCTGGATCACCTGGAAAGCCTGCCTCTGGCGATGTTTTTTGTCTCCCACGATCGACGCGTGGTAGAACGCCTCGCCAACCGCGCCGTCATGCTACAGGAGCGCCGGTTACAGGATGCCCTGATGCACAGTCACCCTCATATTCACAGCCATGCTCACCTGCATATTCATGCGGCCGGGGTTGAAACCGGACATAGCCATAGCGACACCAACCCGGGCCACACCCATCATCATGAGGATCATCACAGTACAGACCTCTGAGAAAGCTGGAAGCCGCCTTCAGTAGTGGTTCTCAGGCAAGCAATCCTGGCTCTTGTGCCCTACCCTTAACGGATCATCTGTCACCCGCCCATTACAGATGATCAGGCAGCGAACGGCATAGCGAATGAGAAAACTGATCCTCAGAAATTTCCAATCCCCCGGTGATCAGGTCATGCTGACCGCCGCCGTACGCGAGCTGCACCAGCAATATCCACATCAGTTTGAAACCGACGTGCGCTCAGCCTGCCCGCAGTTGTGGCAGCACAACCCCTTCCTGACACCGCTACATGAGAAGGCCGCCGACACCGAAATCATTGATTGTCACTACCCCCTGATCGATCACAGTAACCAGCGTCCCCATCATTTTATTCAGGGTTTTATCGACTTTCTCGGTGAGCATCTGGACCTGTCGCTGCGCCCGACCCGGTTCCAGGGCGACATTCATCTCTCGGAGCAGGAAAAAGGCTGGATCTCCCAGGTGCAGGAGATCACCCGGGAAGCGGTCCCTTTCTGGATCATCGTCGCTGGCGGTAAATACGATTTCAGCATCAAATGGTGGGACTCGGCCAGGTTCCAGCGCGTTGTCGATCACTTTCATGGCCGTTTGTTATTTGTCCAAGTGGGTGAATCTGGCCATTATCACCCCCCGCTGAGCCAGGTGATCGACCTGAGAGGCAAAACCGACCTGAGGCAGTTGATTCGGTTGATGTACCACGCCGACGGTGTGCTTTGCCCGGTAACCCTGGCCATGCATCTGGCTGCCGCAGTGGAGGTCAAACCCGGCAAGCTCAGTCATCGTGCCTGCGTGGTAGTCGCCGGAGGCCGGGAACCGCCTCATTGGGAAGCTTATCCCCACCACCAGTTCCTGCACAGCCTGGGCACCTTACCCTGCTGCGACAATGGCGGTTGCTGGCGATCCCGCACTCAACCGCTGGGCGACGGCGATCCCAAGGATCAGCCAGACCAGCTGTGCCTGGATGTCATAGGCTCACTGCCCCACTGCATGGATATGATTCATGCCGCCGACGTCATCCGGAGCATCGAGCGCTATCTGGAAAGCACTCCGACCCTCAATCATGCGCAAGCCAGTCGCGTTCGTCAGTGGACACAGCCAGCCTGAATTCGACTTCTGCGCAGCCCCTACCGCGCCCGGCACGAACAACGATACTCCATCTCTTCGTTGTACTTCAGACTGCCGCCATGGATGATACCGGCATCGGCCCAATGCTCTTCGGTACCCTTACGACGCCACAGC
Source organism: Aestuariirhabdus haliotis (assembly GCF_023509475.1). NCBI lineage: Bacteria > Pseudomonadati > Pseudomonadota > Gammaproteobacteria > Oceanospirillales > Aestuariirhabdaceae > Aestuariirhabdus > Aestuariirhabdus haliotis. The sequence continues at coordinate 37,528 of NZ_JAKSDZ010000026.1, forward strand.
AAGATACAGCGCTTGCCCGGAGGGCAGTGCTCACTGCCCTTGCAGCGCACCCACCAGCCAAACCACCAGTGATAGTCCACCTCGCAATGCCCGGTCATCGGCGGAGGAATGACAATAATCTCCGAGGAACTGCTGGACGAAGAACTGGGCATCGGTACCGATGAACTGCTGCTGGATGAGACCGAGGAAGAGCTACTCGAGAAACTGGAAGAGGACGAGCCGCTCGAGTGACTGCTGGAGCTACTGGGTGGCATAGCCGAGCTGGACGAAGGCACCGGTGGTATCGGCACACCCGGAGGCTGAGGTGGGATGGGCGGCCAAACCGGTACCGGGGGTGGCGTGGTTTTATGCACCCAGCGCCACAGCCATTGCCAGAGGGCAAAAAACCAGGGCAGTTCAAACAACCAGGGGAAAGTAATACCAAACCAGGTCATCCACACCAGCAGCCAGAATGCTGCGATGGCACCAAAACTCAGAATCCAGCGAGCAATGGTTTGCAGCCAACCAAACCAATCGATGCCGCCTCCACCGCCACCTCCACCTCCACCACCTGAGGATGACGAACGGCTTGAACTACTGCTTGTGCTGGAAGCCGATGAAGAACTGGCGCTGGAAGCGGACGGCGACGAACTGCTCGAAGTGCTGGAGCCCGACGAAGAGCTGGAGCTGGAAGCGGACGGCGACGAACTGCTCGAAGTACTGGAACCCGACGAAGAGCTGGCGCTGGAAGCGGACGGGGACGAACTGCTCGAGGTGCTGGAGCCCGACGAAGAACTGGCGCTGGAAGCGGACGGCGACGAACTGCTCGAAGTACTGGAACCCGACGAAGAACTGGCGCTGGAAGCGGACGGCGACGAACTGCTCGAGGTGCTGGAGCCAGACGAAGAACTGGAACTGGAGCTGGAGCTGGAGCTGGAGCTGGAGCTGGAGCTGGAGCTGGAAGAGGATACAGCCGGCGGTGGCCCAACATGTCGACAAAGAGCGCGGCCGAAGCCGGGATGGGTAGGATCGACAATTTCACCGCAGGCGATTTCGACGCCACGCCCGGCACAACTCGGGGCGTGCGGACTATGGGCGCCGAAGGAGCACACCGGCAGGTCATGAATATGGTCGTGTTCGGTGACAGGGCCAGCCGGGGGATCGCGATGCCGGCACAGCGCCCTGCCAAAATGAGGGTGCGCAGGGTCCACAATTTCACCGCAGGCCAGCTCATCACCGAGGCCCGTACAGCTGGCATCATGGGGATTGTGGGCACCAAAGCCGCACACCGGAAGGTCGTGAATATGATCAGCCATAAGGGTTCCCCCTTTATTGGGCGGCGATCACTGCAAGAGATCGAACAGGGTCAAATAAAATCCGAAACCAGACCTAACCGTTCAGTATAGTCCAGGATAGAGCAGAGCTGGTCTTCCCACCCTAGCAGGCTGCTGGGCCATAATATGCGGTGCGTTCGACAACGCACTCGGCGGAGCCCATCTCAAATTCCCGGCAGATCAACGGACGCAACTCGTAGATGGTGCAGGACATAGTGTCGCGATCGAGCGCCGCGCACCAACCATCATCCAGTCGGGCCATGGTCATGCCGCCCCAACGGTCGGTGTCGATAAAGCGCTCCGGCACGCCGGTATCGGTGATCAGCATCACTTCCAACTGACAGCAACAGGCCTGGCAACGGGAGCAGGCGATGCTCGGGTCAACAACCGGGGTCGTGGGAATGTTCATCGACGGTTACCAAGCAGCTTCATACGTCCCTGTCGGGCACCTCTTCAGCAGCAATAACCTCCTGCTCCTGAATCGCCGCCTCCAGCCATTCCTGCATCGCCGGCAACGACAGAATCTGTTGCTGATACTCCGCCGCGACCGCTGGCAGCTCGATGCCATAACCCTGAAAGCGCACAGCGACCGGGGCAAACATGGCGTCGGCAATGGAGAACTCACCAAATAGCCAGGGGCCATCTTCACCATAACGCTCTCGGCACTGGTTCCAGATGTCGACAATGCGATCAATATCCTGCTGCACGGCGCTGGAGGCTTGAAACCCCTGCACACTGCGACGGCAGTTCATCGGCATATCGGTACGTAGCGCCAAAAAGCCCGAATGCATCTCCGCGCTGATTGCTCGGGCCAAAGCCCGGCTGACAGAATCCTGCGGCCAACCACTGCCTGCCAGATAGTGTTCATTAATGTACTCGCAAATCGCCAGCGAGTCCCAGACCCGAAGCTCGCCCGCGGCCAATACCGGCACCTTCCCCGCTGCCGACCAATGCCGTACTTCCTCAGGAAACTGGCTCGTGCGCAAGGTAATTCGAATCTCGTTAAAGGCGATACCGAACTGGCGCAGCAATAACCAGGGACGCAGTGACCAGGAGGAATAGTTTTTGTTACCGATTACCAGAGTAAGGTCGGTCATGGAGCCACCTCAAATGTGCCAGACGAAACAATAGTGTCAGTATATGCCCAATTGTGCTCACACCCTATGCTTTGATGAGCCGTGCTCATTATCGTAGAAGGTAATGCGCCAGAGGCCATTACACGGGTAGAAAATCTTGCACGACTTTCTACCCGTGTTGTTGGGCGCATCAAAGACCCTGAATAGCTCTGGCGCGCTAGAGCTTGAAACGCCGCACCAGCTCATCGAGTCGACCCGCCATGGAATTCAAGGCATCGCTCGACGCGGCCATATGCTGAGCGGTATTGGCGGCACCTTCGGTCAGCTCCCCGATAGAGGTCACGTGACCGTTGATTTCACCGACGACCACCGACTGCTCTTCGGTAGCGGTAGCAACCTGGGTATTGATATCCGAAATAATCGCTACCTGCTCGACAATTTCACCCAGGGCAACATTGGCTTTCTCGGCAGCCTGCACACCCGCCTCCGCCAGCTCGCTGGTTTCGCGCACACCCACCACCGCCTTTTTCGATTCGTCCTGCAGCTGCGTGATCATCTCATTGATCTCTTCGGTCGAATCCGCTGTGCGCTTGGCCAGATTCCTCACCTCGTCCGCCACCACGGCAAAGCCCCGGCCGGATTCACCCGCCCGTGCGGCCTCAATGGCGGCGTTGAGCGCCAGCAAATTGGTTTGGTCAGAAATGCCACGTATCACATCCAGCACACTGCTGATGGCATTGTTCTTTTCGTTGAGCGACTCGATGGTCTGGGAGACCGTTTCCATGTTGGTCGCCATCGCGCCAATGCTATCCGCCGACTCATCAACCACACGCCGAGCTTCACCGGCCTTGGTGGTAGCATTGGTCGTGGTTTCGGCCGCCACGTTGGCATTTTTTGCGATCTCGGCAATGGTAGAGCCCATCTGGTTGATCGCCGTCGACACTTGAATGGCTTGATCCCGCTGGGTAAAGGCTGACTCTTTGGAATCTTCGGCCATAACCGCAAGCTCGTTAGAGGACTCCCTGACCGTTACCGAAGTAGCGGCGACATCGGACACCACCGTATTGATTTTGCTGATAAAGGTATTGAATCCCTTACTGAGCTGCGCGATCTCATTATTACCCTCAACATTAAGGCGGTAGGTTAAATCGCCCTCGCCCTCACCCAGTTCTTTAAACAAGGAGGCCAGCGCGTTAATCGGTTTCATTAGCATGCCGGACAACATCACACTGATCAGGATAAAGAGTCCTACCACCAGCGAAAACGACAACAACATAGAGTTGCGGGCTTCTTCCAGGCCCGCGTACAACTCCGCCTTGGGGACTTCAGCCACCACATACCAGCCCAGCGATGGAATATAACTGGTCGCGACGACCAGCTTATGGCCGGTTTCGAAATCAAACGGGGCTTTTTTAAACAGACCTGCGGTTTTTATCTCCGGGTATTGCTCGGAGATATTCACCTTTTCACTTTTCGATTCATCCGGGTGAATCTTGATTAAACCGTTTTGATCCACCAGATAAACAAAACCGGTTTTTTCGATCTGGAAACTATTCAGGTAGGCCACCATGTCATTGAATGACTTGGAAACCCCGGACATTCCACGCCCGTTCAGCATTTGGAAATTGACAAAAACGTCTGTGTTGCCATCTCCGTAGGAATAGGTACTGGCCAGTTCAGCCTCGCCACTGTTTTTGAACGCATAGAACCAGCCATCACGATCGTCATTTTGTAATACGCGCAGCAGGCCATCCTGATTCCAGTATTTGGCAGACTCCTTATCGACGAAGGAGGCGTTACTCAACTGGTTGTTATCCCGGGTCATTCTGAGGAACTGGGTCAGCTTTTCTTCCCCGGCCGCACTCTCGCCACTCTTCACCCAGTCGAGGAAAAACGGGTTGGTCGCAATGGACTGGGTCAGCACCTTCATTTCCGCTATCTCGCCATCAACGGCATTTCTGACCCGTTGCAGCAGATTGGGAAGGTCGGATTGTTCCAAACGGTTGAGCATAATCGACTGCGCTTTGGCATAGCCGACATAACTCACGACACTGGTCGAGACCACGACCGCCAGAATCATCGAGACAACCAGCTTTTTCCGGATGGAAAAGCCGCTCAGGATATTTATTAACATATGGTGCCTACTAACTACTATTGCGAAGATAGGGCAACGCCGCCGTCAGACGAGCACAGACTGTGAGGGATAGAAGAAGCACCTCAGTGGCCAAAGCCAGCCAAGATGGCAAACACGAATCACCGGTTAGCGTTGCTGAATTTTTGAGCGCACGCTTATATCACGACCCTTTTGCATTCTCAATGAATTCCAGGACGGAGGCTGAAAGGGATTAATCCAGGACAAGAAATTATCTGCTTTTTGATTTTTTTGGGAGTAAATCTAAGCTTTTTTATACCTTTAATGAATGATCTGGCCAACGCTTTACTGAAGGTAATTTCCCGCCGACAACCCTGTATAACGCATTAAACACCACTCCATTGCCGTGCCCCTCTGGCGCTAAGGGAGGCACGGATCAAGGTACAAAATCAGAGGTGGGCCACGCACTTGATCTCCAGCTTTAATGTCGGCATCACCAGCGCCGATACCTGAACCAGGGTTTGGCACACTTCCGGGACACCGCCGTAGGCCAGCGCCCGGGCCTCAAACATTGGCTCAGCGTTTGTCATCACCTCATTGATATCGGTCACGAACAGGGTTTCATCGACGATATTGTCCAGACTCGCCCCAAACTCCGACAATACTTTTTGAATATTGACGTAAGCCAATCGAGTCTGTTCGATCACATCGGCGCCCGCAACGCCGCTGTCATCAATGCCAACCTGACCAGACAGGTAGAGCACATTGTCTACCTTAACGGCCTGGGCAAAGATGTTCTTGTAGGGGCCCGATCGAACGCTCTGTTTCTCTATGCTCATGGTGTTTCCTTTTTATCGTTTTTTTTGGATAGATTTTCTTCGCTATAGCCGCAACATACCCTGCCCTTCACCCAGTATGTCGCTCGGGGCATCAGACAATTTTTCGGCCCATCGTTTTCACTTTCTTGCCAAGCTCTGCAGTATCACCCTTGACACACACGACAAAGATGTCGGCATCTATCTGCAGACTCTCTGCCACGGTCTCCACGGCTTTCTCAGTACTCCACAGGAACCCCCGCGGACTGAAGGCAACAATGTAAACCGGAGGCCAGCCATCTTCTTTAATCGCTTTCTCGGCGATCCAGGCTGAACCGACTCGCCGGTTGGCTTTCAAAGCCTTCGCCAATTCGTGAAACAGCTCCTTATCTATGTCTGCTTTTCTTAATGCCTCCTCTGGCCCAAAGCTCTGCCGCTGGGCGGCGGCCTCGCGATGCCGTTCGTCGACTTGCAGCACCTCCTGCCACCAGGCTTCCGCAGCCTGTTCCTTACCGTTATCCTTCAGCAGGTGATACCCCATGCGCCCGGCATCTTCCAGTGTATTGGGGCCGTTCAGGGCAATGCGCAGATACTTGATGGCCCGCTCATCCTTACGAGTAAAAAGTATGCGACCAATATAAAACGCTGCCCCAATACTTTTAGGATGTCGCGACAGAAACCGCAGATAAACCGGCAGAGCAGCTTCGTCTCCCTCGAATTCATCCTTGTATTGCGTCAGGTCCCACAGGTCGTCATCGCTCAAGGTATCCAGATCGATGTGGACAGTCTCGGCCAAGGTCCGCTTGGCTTCCACCACGTACTCATAACGCCCTTTCCAGCGTTCGCTGTTTCGGCCCATCCAGTCCTTATCGAACTCGGACAAGAGATCCTGATAGCGCTCTCCTAACCAAACCTCGGCCGAGTTCTTGCTAAAGTCGCTCGGAATCACAGCTTGCGAAGTGATCGCTTCGACTCGATCTTTCAGCGCCGGATGCGTATCAGCGTAATGGGTCTCCTCCTGCATCTCCTGTTTGATCGTTTGCAACAACTGCTTGCGCGTAATGGGTGATTTTTTCAGGAACCGGGCAAGCCCTTCGTAAGGTGCAATAGGGGGAGTAGGCATCTTGTCGGCTTGCTTAAAATAGGCGTCCCAGAATTCGCGATCAATATAGGGGGCCTGGGCATGAACGTTGACCAAGGCCTTGGCCGCCACCTCCGGCGAGGTCAGTTCTGCGGCCACCTGGTCGGCCTCGTATTCGTTGTTCCGAGCAAGCGCAAAAGAGTAGGCGGCAAATTTGGGGGCGTACCAGTTAAAGAAACGACGCATCAAGCTGGCCCCGAACGATTCGCTGCCTTCAAACGCTTCCATGATCCGGTACCAGCTCATACGCACTCGATAGATCCAGCCAGAAAAGCGACTGTGGTTGCCCGACAGGTGACCAAATTCATGGGCCAGGACAGAGCGCATCTCCTGCGGCGGTAACGCCAGCAATAACTGAATACCCAGAAACAATGTGTTCTTCTGACCACCGAGAATACCGAATCTCGGGTGCTGAACGACCGCCGCGTTCAGATTATCCTGAATAATAACCTGATGAATTTTCAGCGCATTGAGGGTGTCGGTCAGCTCATCGATCTCTTTAAAAAGCTCCGGGTATTGATTGCGTTCCAGCACCCTGCCTTCCGGCGGATCAAACTTTACCCATAAGGCTTTTAGCAATGTCCAGATTGCGATCAGAATCACGAAGATAAATTTCTTCTTGATCAGCAGTAAAAACAGTCCACCGCCGACAAAGGCCAGGCCGATGGTGCCACCCACCAACAGCACCAAACTGGCCACCACGAAAAAAATGACGGCATAACCCAGCAAGGCAAACAGTGCCAATTTTAACTTATAACTGTTGATATTTTCGGCCGCGGCCACTTCGGACTTTTTGATTAACTCGACAAACTGCTCTTCGGTAAATTCTGGCATAACCGTCTCTTTTCTCGCCAATCCCTGGTATGTAAATCTGTTCTCGACTGAATAAATCGCAATCGTCACTCTGCAGACTGAACCGCCGAATTATTCCTGCCCCATCCTATCGAATCATCGAGAGCGCTAACAGTATGGCTGCCACAGAAACTCGAATCCGCGCCTTAAGGATGCTTATCTTTTAGCCAACCGGGCTGGTATGTTAAGAAAAACAGCCGCCAGGAATGCTGACCCATGCCAACAAAACAGGAACTGATTACTTTTCTCGAAACGGAATTTCCCCAGTGTCGCAGTACGTTGGAAGCCGTAGGTCCCGCTACCGCGACGCTACGTCATGCGGTCACCGATGCCGACCTGCGCCCCGGCGGCACAGTGTCCGGGCCCTGCATGATGGCCCTGGCCGATGTTGCGCTCTATATGGCAATTCTGGGGGAGATCGGCATTGTGCCACTCGCCGTAACGACCAATCTGACCATCAATTTTATGCGCAAACCGACCGCCGGTCGCGATCTGATTGCCGAATGCAAACTGATGAAACGGGGTCGTAGCCTGGCGGTTGGAGAGGTGTCACTGTTCAGTGAAGGGGAGCATGACCCCGTCGCTCATGTGGTCGGCACCTACTCGATTCCACCCAAACGCTCTGAGTCTTGAGTTCGGCAGCTTGATCAGCTGGCCTGGGCTACGACGCCGCCGAGCTGTTCCAGATACGTTTTTCCCGTATCGACCCCCATCTCATAATCGCGCTGCAATGCCTGTCGACTGCTAGCCACCAGATTACTGCGTAACGCGCTGGGCGGAAAAATTTGAATGATCTCTGCATCAGCGGGTGGACTGTGGATAAAATCCAGGGAGCGAGCGTAGCGTTCCTCATGATGCGTAATCAGGTCAATAATTTGAGGGCAGCGCCCGCCCTGGCAAAGCCAGGATTTAATTTTGTGCGCCCAGGGCGACTCTACATTGGCATCCTCGGCGACCGTTCGCAGCACGACGATTTTGCCCGCCCCTCGCTGATAGGCTTCCTCGACCGGAAGGGGCGCAGAAAGCCCACCGTCGACATAATATTGATCGCCAATCCTGACGCCATTTTTATAAAGGATAGGCAAGGCGCTGGAAGCTTTTAACAACTCAATCCAGTTATCCGATTGTGGCTCAAAAAAATGGGCGCGACGATCCTCCACACGGGTCGCAGAAAACATCAACTGTCTGTTTGCCAACCGACGAAAACCGCAATCCATATTCAACCCCTGCTCGGGTGTTTTGACCTGATCAAAATACCAGTCCAGGTCCAGCGCATGCCGCCCTAACAGCGTACGATGCACCTTGAAAAACTGGGGATGGCTGGACAACCGGGTAATGGCGCGCCGACCAAACCCTAGTTGGCCGGTCATATAGCTGGACAGGTTCTGGGCTCCGGCCGAGGTGCCGATCAACAGTTCAAACGGATTAAAATCGGCCCGCAACCAGGCATCGAGAATACCCGCAGTAAAAATCCCCCGTTGACCGCCACCTTCAGCAACCAGTGCAGTGTGGGGTAAGGGAGTTGTAGGTTGGCACGGCTGACTATTCATTGCGCTAAGTTGTTGTAGAGACCTTGTAAAAATAGCCCGCGCCCTTCGCTTGGACCAATTGATTTTTCACTCAACCTGCATAGCCATTTTCTATCAAGCTACAGTCTCAGCAGGTTTCACTCGGCGCCTGTGCCGCCACAATATGCCTGGCGATCTCTTCCAGATGCACATCCCAGGTGCCGCAGCAGCCACCCCAAATATCCATATGGGGATAGCGCCTGGCCAGATCCCCGCAGAGCCGGCCCAACTCTACAGGATCACCCGCTTCCAGATGGCCTATTTCGCACAACGCCATCTTGTCCATTTTCGACGCATTGGGGCGCACGCCTCTGACCCGGTGTATCCAGTCGGCGTCTTCGATAGCAGGCTCATATTCAATCGGGTGGGAGCAGTTAATCGAATAAAACTCGACGGTTTGTTCGGTTGCCGAATCAATGGTTGCAATGGCATCGGCCAGACTTTCGCCGGAGTTCAGTGTTGAACGGCTATCCAGACTGAGAGAGACGGCCAGTGGAATACCGATCCTGGCGGCGGCTCTGGCAGCACCGATGGCTTCCGGAACATTGCTAAAGGTAATGGCCAGCGCCAGATCCACCTCGGCCGCTTTTAACGTGGTCAGCTGAACGCTGTGGTAATCCTCGGCTTCGTTCACGGTGATCGCTTCGTTGCGCTCATAGGCATCTCCGCGGGGGCCCACCAACCCCTGAATAAGAATTTCGGGAATATCCGCTGCAAACTCCTTGGCCAGCTCCTTCAGAAACGCAATTGAGCGCTGAGTCGCCTCCGCCAACCCCGCCGGCGAATAACCAAGCAAGGCTCCCCAGTCCGGGCTGGCCCGGTAATCCAGCCCGCCCATCAGAGCGCACAGGCCTTGCCGTGCCACCACCTCAAGATAGCGCCGATACATACCCCGTAATGTCTCTACAGCCGCAGGGTTCTCAAGCAAAGGAAACAGCGCAAAGTGATCAAATTCGAAACCGTACTTATACATCAGCTCGGTTTCGGTGCCGCCTTCGGCGAGATAAAAACGCCCCTGTTTTTGCAACGGAAACTGGCTTTGGTCCGGCATCATTATCCCTCATTCAAACCGGCTTGTGGTGAGCGGGTAGTGCGCAAACCGGTCAGTGATGTTCAATCCACACTTAGGCAACTTCCATCCTTGTGCCGTTGCGGAAATACGGTATTCAACGTCTTGTTAAGGTCGACCCAGTCCTTATGCATTTTATCGGCTTGCTTGTGAGTGAGTACTGCCCCGTACTCGGCTATCCGGTCTTGTTCGACTTTTACATAATGATAGATATTGGTATCGATATCGCTTCTTGGTTTGTATTTTTCATAGACGTTATCGATATTTTTCTGAGAATCATCAACGAACACAATGGCATCAAAGCGCCTACTTGTCTTATCCAACAGGTACTCCAGCATATCGCCCTTGTTCATCCCCGTGGTCATCATAACGCCTTTCATATAGCTTAATTCCCGGCCCCTTTTTTCACGATAAACTGGCGGTTTTTCACCACGCGGCGACAAGGCAGTCACTTCAAAGTTGAACCCTTTACGGTACAACTCACGCTCCGTAGCAGCCCTGTACCTGGGAGACCGGGACGTTAACGCCATAACCGTATTACCCGACATTTGCCAGGTCGATACCACCGACGGCAGATTTTCTTCCGTTAAATTCATCGGCCCAAGTTCATACAGCAGGCCTATAGCATCTTCAAACAAACAGGCTACCTTTTGTGCTGGTTCCGGCTTGATATCCAGCTTACCTCGTTGCCACTGGTACCAGATGTCACCCCCTAAATCGACCGAGCTGGTCAGCAGCGTATTATCGATGTCGAGCACAATCAGAACGTTGCTTGCACCGTACGCTTGATTCAAACGCTTCACATCCAGAATAACCGGCTGGAAAGAGACGACCTCCTGCTTATGAGTGGGTAACTTCGCTGGGCGGTCTGTTGTCGCACAACCCGAAACAGCGAGCACCGTAACGACTAATAAAGATAACTGGCGAATCATTGAATTCATCATTCAGTCCTTTAATAACAAATTAGATAGCTCTAGATAATACAGGGTAAGATCAAAAGAGAACCGCCTAAGGCCAGGCAAAGATAACTCTGATTGAATATTCAACTGTAGCCAAAGAATTCGGCTTACGCCTTATGGAGGTGTTTTGAGCACTGTTGCTCGACTTCTTTATGGGCTAAGCAGGCCGTTCGAACCAAAGCTAGGAAAAAAACAATTTAATCGTTCGATGGAATATGTGTGCGCAATTTTTACGGTAGATTTATTTCTTACCAATACGGGGTCAGATCCCGATGCGGAGCCTTAATGCTTCAAGCAGGGGTGTGAACACATCCAGCCCGAAGGGTGATTCTGCCTTTGTTTGCTATGTGATTCTTCTTATACGTTTTCTTTTGGAAACCAAACCCCCTTTAAATTGATTGGACCCATATTCGGAATTACATGACCTTGGTCAAGCTCGTTAACGGAGAGGCCAATTATAGGTTTTCCCAGTTCTTGGTTTGGATAGTATTTTTTTAGACATTCCTCTGCTAACGATATTGCCTCCCCCTCGCTATATGCGGTAATGCCTATCCCAATTCCTTGATCCAGAGGAAACCAATATGGTTGAAGATATTTTCTAGTGTATTCATCTATTCCTTCTCGAGAATAATGCAAATCATCTCTTCTCCGATGAATGCGAGATGAACCTTTTAACTTTTCAGTCTCTGTCCAATGCTCCATATTGGAGTGACCACGTTTTCCACCTGAACCGCCTTCGGTTGGTCCTTTGAAATTACCCATGACACTTCACATAACACTGCAATAAAAAGCGATTGATCTTGTACCCCTTTGGTGGCAGCCCCAGCCCGTAGGGCGGCAACATGCGCTTGTTAAGGCTTATTCTCATGAGTTACTTACCTTACTTAAACCGGAACTAGACACATGCTTCTTAATTGGGAAAACAAAAGCTGGTACAAACAACATTAAAGGCCAACCTGATTCAAAGTAGATTGCACAAGGCCAGATGATAAGGCCTAGTAAGATCGGAAACTTATAAATTCCCATTCCAAATTTCGGCTCCATCTTACTCGGCATACCGCACTCTTCACACACCGCCGGATTTATCCACGTGGAGCAGACCTTTTGCCAAGATCTTATACTTTCTTTTTCACAGTGAGGACACTTGTCCATACGATCTCGTAACCTTAACGAGGCTGTAGAAAACGATAACCGATAAATCGTTATCCTCAGCCTGGATTCCTTTGTTTTTGATGTCCGTTATTTAACCAAATCCATTCAACATAATCACCTCTTATGCGAGGAGGGCGTGGTATTTCTGTGGATAGCTCTGTGACTAAGCGATTGCTCCATAATTCATTAACTTTTCGATGTTATGGACCAAACAGAACAACCGCCATTGCCCTTGAACCTTTTGCTTTCCTCGTAACGAGAAACGATTCAAGCCTTTATTGGTACCAATATTACCGAACACCGGTTCGACCACTGACATGCGATGGCTGTAGATCTGTTTGCCCAGCACCGAATCGACACGTCGACGCATCCAGTCCATGGGCGTGCGGCCGTTGGTGTAGGTAATGGAGACCTGACGTCCATG